>JAHLWW010000093.1 GCA_019057715.1 Candidatus Jordarchaeum sp. JNZ_1113 | reverse complement strand
GAGGGCATCACAAGCTTCTTCGGTAACATCATGGGTTTCCTCTCAACGGAGGAGTCGGAGGAAAGCTTTTTCATTAATTTCCTTGGAGGCGGCTTAAGCGTGCCCATTCTCCCACTGCAGTGGGAGTTCCTCAACTTGCCCGAGGAGTATTGGACCGACACCCTTCTTCTAAGCTGGTGGCTTCAAGACTTCCAGTGGAGATCGTTGTTCGACCCTTACGTTATAGGCGGCTTAGCCGTCTTGACAGGGTTCATCATGGCTTTCGAGTGGCTTGTGGGGCCATCAATCGCCTTTAGAGCTCTGGGGGCGAGATACGTTTCCCCCAATGATGCGCCGTGGCTTCACTCGACGGTTGAGGAACTGGCTAAGAAGAGCGGCATCCCTAAACCTCGCATCGCAGTCTCGCGTTACCCCTTCCCGAACGCGTGCGTCTTTGGGAGGACGCTGGGCAGCTCCACACTGGTCGTCACCGAGGGCTTACTAAAAGAGCTTAACGCAGACGAAGTGAGAGCAGTCATAGGGCACGAGCTCGGCCACCTAAAACACAGGGACTGCATAGTTTTAACCCTGCTTAGCGCCATACCAACACTATGCTTCATAATAGCCACCATAGCCTTCTTAGGGCTAAGAGGTACATATAGATCAAGAAGCCAGAAAAGCGGAGCACTAGCCGTAATTCTTTTCCTCATAGGATTAGTTGCTCTCTTAGCGTACTTCGTAACTCTGCTCGTGGTGAGGTATCTGAGCAGGATGCGAGAGTTCTACGCTGACGCATACTCCGCCTATCTTACTAACCCCTCTCACCTGAAAAGTGCACTCGCCAAGATAGCCTATGGCTTATCCACGAAGCAGATGGAGGTTCACGGAGCCAGGGCTTTCTTCATAGAGGACCCAGCATCAGCCTCGAAAGAGATAAACGAGATAATGAGTAAAGCCGAGGAGTACGACCTTGACAAGGATGGCGTGCTGGACGAGAGGGAACTCCAACTGGCAATGGAGAAGGAAGCGAAGAAAAGCAGGTGGAACCGGTTCAACATGGTCTTCTCAACGCACCCGCCAACGTTCAAGAGGATACTCCTCCTCTCCATAATAGAGAGGGAGCTCAGGGCGGGCCGCTTCACCTCACAGAACCTTTACAGGCACATTTAGGCCGTCCTTTTCCTCCTTTTTCTCTGGTATGCCTTTTTCGCTTCGTAAAACGCAATTATTGTGCTCGAGGCGGCCGCTATGAATACCCAGTCCAGCACGGTAAGGTTGCAGGTTTCAAATACAGGTTGAAGAGCGGGCACGTAGACCACGACAAGCTGCAAAGTAAAGGCTATTGCGACGGCTAAGAGGAAGTACTTGTTCGAAAACGGGTTCATCCTAAAAAGGGACTTCTCTTCCGACCTGTAGTTTGCCGCGTTAAAAATCTGGAACAGTATGAGCGCCATGAAAGCCACTGCCCTAGCTCTTTCATAGTTGCCGGAGAACACGCCTCCAAGCTCCATAGAGTAGAGGAGCAGCGTTACGCACCCCATCACTAGGCCGCATCCAAGAAGTTCTAGAGCTGAGCTGCGCCCTATGACCGGCGTCCTAGGGTCTCTGGGAGGACGCTTCATCACGTCTTCCTCTGGAGGCTCGACGGCTAGGGCGAGCGCCGGGAAACTATCTGTTACGAGATTTATCCAGAGTATTTGGGCCGCGGTTAATGGGAGGGGAAGCCCGACTATCATGGCGATGAAGATCGTTAGTAGCTCCCCTATGTTTGACGCAAGTAGGTAGTAAATCGTCTTCTTAATGTTGCTGTAGATCGTGCGCCCTTCCTCTACAGCTGAAACAATGGTTGCGAAGTTGTCGTCGCTGAGCACCATGTCCGCCGTCTCCTTGGCCACGTCTGTCCCGGTCACCCCCATAGCTACTCCTATGTCGGCCTTCTTGAGGGCTGGAGCGTCGTTCACCCCGTCCCCCGTCATCGCGACCACGTGCCCCCTGTTCTTGAGGGCGGTTACTATCTTAAGCTTGTGTTCAGGAGAGACGCGAGCGTAAACCTTCACGCTCTCAACGTTTCTCTCCAGCTCGTCCACCCCTATCTTCTCTAGCTCAGTCCCCGTCATTGATAGGTCGCCTTCTTCGAGAATACCTACTTCGCTGGCGATGGCTCTAGCCGTCAGTTCGTTGTCGCCAGTTATCATGACCACTTTTATCCCTGCGTTCTTACACTTCTCAACGGCACCCTTAGTCTCATCTCTTGGGGGGTCCATCATGCCGACAAGTCCCAGGAAGACGAGGCCCTCCTCGATCTCTTCCTCCCTATACCTTTCTTTAACCTCTATCTCCCTGTATGCTACAGCTAGAACTCTCAGCGCCCTCTCAGCCATTCTGCGATTCGCTTCTAGGATCCTCTCCTTTTCCTCTTCGCTGATCTCTCTTACCACTCCATCCGCGAGCATCATTGGTGAAAGCTCTAGAATTACTTCGGGCGCCCCCTTAACGCAAACGATAGCCTTATCATTCCACAGGTTAACCGTGTCCATCCTTTTACGCTCAGACTCGAAGGGGACCTCAAATATCCTAGGATGCTTCTTTCTCAGCTCGTCAACACTCACTTCGAGCTTTTCCGCCGCCACCAGTAAGGCCCCCTCCGTCGGGTCGCCTACGATTCTCCATTCGCCTTTCTCCCGCTTAAGCTCAGCGTCATTGCAAAGTGACGCTACCCCAAACATGAAGCGCAGATGCTGGATGTGACCTTCGTCCAGCGCCACGTCCCCCTGACTTGTAAGCGGGAAAGCGTGGTGAGGGACGTAGACCTCCCTAACAGTCATCTCGTTCCTCGTTATGGTCCCCGTCTTGTCGCTACATATGACCGTGGCGCAGCCAAGCGTCTCAACGGCTGGCAACTTCTTTACTATGGCGTTCCTCCTCGCCATCCGCTGTACTCCCAAAGCCAGCGTGATAGTGACTATAGCCGGTAACCCCTCCGGCACGACGGCGACAGCTAAGCTCACCGACGCCAAGAAGAGCTCCAAGATCTCCGTTCCCCTCAAAAGACCCGCGAGGAATATCACGCCGCACGCCAGCACGGCGGCCAAGCCAAGCTTCCTGCCTAGCTCCCCCATCCGCTTCTGTAGCGGTGTCTCCTCCTCCTCAACTATCTGGACGAGAGTGGCGACCTTTCCAAACTCGGTGTTCATGCCGGTCGCGACGACAACGCCGACCCCTCTCCCCCTAGCGACGACTGTCCCCATGTAAGCCATGTTAACCCGGCTACTAAGCGGCGTGTCCTCACCTAAAACTACGGACGCACTCTTAGCGACAGGGACGGATTCGCCGGTGAGAGCTGCCTCGTCCACCCTAAGATTCGCAGACTCGATTAACCTAACATCGGCGGGAACCCTGTTCCCCGCCTCCAACAAAACGACATCACCAACCACAAGTTCCCTAGCGTACACCTCTCTTCTCTCGCCGTCACGAATAACCGTGGCGTGAGGAGCAGCCATCTTCTTCAGGGACTCAACAGCCTGCTCAGCCTTGTACTCCTGATAGAAGCCCAGAACGGCGTTCATTAACAAAATAAACGCTATGACGCCTGTGTCAGCCAAGTCTCCAAGAGCAAAGGAGATCAGGGCGGCAATAATGAGGATAAAGATCAGAACGCTCTTAAACTGGTCTAGGAAGAGGAAGACCGGGTGGCGCTTCGCCACCTCTTTAATCTCGTTAAAGCCGTAAACCTTAAGCCTCGCTTCAGCCTCCGACTGCGATAGCCCACTCCTGCTGGAGCCGAGCTTCTCCAGAACTTCCTCAATGACAAGCGAGTGCCAAGCTTCCACCATAAAGGATCACCGGAGAGTTGCTAAGCGGGAGCCTATGAGGCGTCCGAGAGGACTACCCTAACCACCCCCCTCAAACTTTAATAAAGGTAACTCATGTTGAGAGAGAATATCGAAACCAGGTTGCCCTCGCTTTACGGTGAGAGATGTTGCAAGCAGGAGTTCAACACGCCCACGCAGTTCCCTGTTAGTTTCCAGGATATAGCCACCAGAACCCACCTCGGATTCCACTAAGTTTTTTAGTGCGGGCTCTCCTGTTCGTGAAGAGAGCTTCTTGGAGGTAGCGTTATGGGAATGACTCTTTCGGAGAAGATTCTGGCGTCTCATTCAGGCAGGGAGCGTGTTGAGCCGGGCGAGATAGTTAACGCGAAAGTCGACCTCGTAATGGTTCACGAGATGCTCGGAAACACCGCCCGCCTGCGGGCTGTGCCGGATTGCGCATAGCAGACATCTACGAGGAGCTCGGACTGGACAGGGTTTGGGATCCTGAACGGGTAGTCGCACTCATAGACCACTGGACCCCGGCGCCAAACATAGACGCAGCGGTTGTTCACGCTACGTGTAGGAGGTTCGTGAGGAAGTACGGAATTAAGAACTGGCTTGACATGCGTGAAGGAATATGCCACGCGGTCCTCCCCGAGAAAGGGTTCGTTAAGCCTGGAGACCTTGTCGTCGGGAGCGATTCTCACACAACCACTTACGGCGCGCTGGGAGCATTTGCAACAGGGATGGGGGCAACCGACATGGCTATCGTGCTAGCGACAGGCGAAATCTGGTTCAAGGTTCCCCCAACCATCAAGTTTAACATTGAAGGCAAACTTCAGCCCATGGTGATGGGTAAGGATATTATTCTTCACATTATAGGCGAGATAGGAGTTGAGGGGGCGAGCTACAAGGCTATGGAGTTCGCCGGTAGCACCGTTAGGGAGCTCAGCATGGACGCGCGCTTCACGCTCTGCAACATGGCAATAGAGGCAGGGGGAAAAACTGGCATAATAGAGCCGGACGAGAAAACAATGAAGTGGGTTGAGGAAAGGGTTAAGCAGCCCTTTAAGCCGGTCTTCAATGACCCAGACGCTGAGTACGAGGAAGTCATAGATGTGGATGCGGCGAAGCTGGAGCCGCAGGTCGCCAAGCCTCCAAGCCCGGAGAACTCTGTTCCTGTCTCGGAGGTTGAGGGCACCAAAATAGACCAAGCGTTTATAGGTTCATGCACCAACGGGAGGCTGGAGGACCTCAGAGTCGCCGCGAGAATCCTTGATGGAAGAGAGGTTGCCAGTATGGTTAGGGCGATAGTGATACCGGCATCCAAAGAAGTCTACATGAAAGCCATGAAGGAGGGGCTGATAGAAACCTTTCTCAAAGCAGGCTGCGTAGTCTGCAACCCCACATGTGGACCCTGCATAGGAGCACACTTAGGTCTCTTAGCGCCGGGTGAGGTGTGCATTTCGTCCTCCAACAGGAACTTTGTCGGTAGGATGGGGAGCAAGGACGCGAAGATATACCTCGCATCACCAGCAACAGTGGCCGCATCAGCAGTTACTGGAGAGATAACTGACCCCCGCAGGTTTGCGTAAAATCCCCATCAAAACAAAGACACACAGAACCTGTTACGAAAGAAGGAAAAACAACAAAGACCTAGTAGCTCAACGAAGGTCCATGAAGCTGAACGCGGCAAGACATACAACCCCTCCGGAAAACATGTGAATTGGTGAAGAAGTTAGTTTTTGGAGGAAAAGCAGCGACCGCTTAGAACGGGGATTGAGCTGGAAGTAACCGTGAAGGTGATGCGAAACCCCAAAGTTTAAGTTTCCACTTTTTCCTTAATTTGTTAATGTTGCCTCGGAGGGTGTGATTTGTCTTCAGAAGAAGATAAGGTACTCGATGTTTTGGAGAAGGCTAGTAAGAGCGTAGTTAACATTAGCACTGTGAGGCTTGTCCACGCGATGTTTTACCAGGTTGTCCCGGTTAGAGGTGTTGGTTCAGGAACCATAATAGACTCTAGAGGTTACATCTTAACGAATAACCATGTGATTAGGGGTGCTAGGAAGATTAGTGTGACACTATGGAACGGCGAGGTTTTCGAGGGAGAAGTCATAGGCTCATGCTTGCTACACGACATAGCGTTAGTTAAGGTTGACAGAGACAGACTACCAGCAGCCGAACTTGGAGACTCGGATAAACTGAGGGTTGGGCAGAGAGTTTACGCGATCGGGAACCCCTTCGGGCTCGCTGGTGGACCTACGGTCACGTCGGGCGTGATAAGCGCGCTGAACAGGACCATAGAAGCTGAAGAGGGGTTGCTGCTGGAAAACCTGGTTCAAACAGACGCAGCCATAAATCCCGGAAATAGTGGGGGGCCACTGGTCGACGTCAACGGTAAAGTTGTGGCGATAAACACCGCCATAGTTCCCTTCGCCCAAGGAATAGGTTTCGCCATCCCCATTAACATAGCTAAAAAGTGCTCTGAAGAAATAATCGGCGGAAAGGGGCCCTCAAAGCCATGGATTGGAATAATTGGGCTAAGCCTGACGGAGGGTGTAGCGCGGCAGTATAACTTACCGCCGGTTGAAGGCGTTCTAGTGACGAGGGTAATTGAAGGTGGACCAGCATACCGGGCAGGAATAGAGGCGGGGGACATAATACTAAGACTTGACGGCGTCAGGATCAGAAGCATCGAGGATCTGCTTAGAGAGATACATAAGAAAAAAATAGGGGACAAGGTGCGTCTTGATGCTCTCAAGAGGGGAGGCGAGTGGAGTGTAGATGTGATACTGAGCGAAATGCTTTAAGCTTTCTCTCTGATCCAACTCTTCAACCTCTTTTAGTCCCTCTTCGAGCTCCTTGACTTGCTCGTCATCATGCTTCAACAGTAACGTTTGGTCCCCCAAAACGAGATTTTTCCTCCTTCGCCACACCCAAAAGAAGCCTCTTCAGGTTAAAGTCATACGTCATCGCTGCAAGTCGCTCATACAGCTGATAGCATCCAGCTCCATCATGGCAACACGCAGAATTTCCCTGCTAATACTTTCCTTGACTGCTTTCTCCAACTTAACAGGCATTTCTGAAAGCATTTGGACCATCCGAAAACTGATAGGGAAAGGTTGTTAAAAATGGTGATTCTTCAACCGAACTCTAGCCTTTAAAAAAGGCCGGAAAAGATGGAAAAAGCATGCAAGAAAGCGTCGCGAATTTTCTAGGAGTTTTCTCTTACGCGCTTAGAAACGATATGAAAACAGCCACACGGAGGCGGCAAATAATCCTTGAGCGAAGCTCTTATAAAAAGCAAGTCCCTTATTCACGTAAAGCTAGGCTCCCTCCATGGTTTCAGAGGGAACTTGAGAAATGGTCACCTAGCTGAAAATCGCGTTCCCACTAAAGAAGAAAAATGATGGAGTGTTAGGCTGGCTTTTCTAAGAGCTTCCTTTTAGAGGCTATCTCACCGGATTTTCTGTGTGGCATTCTGAGTATAGTGTCTCCTGATTTTTCGAGTTCTCTGGCTTCGTCAGCGAGCCGTGCCGCTTGCCTCATGAGTTCATGGGCGGCTGCAATTATCGGTATGTATTTCTCGGGGTCCTGTATTTTGAAGCAGCCTTCTACGTTGAGGTCTGCCACCTTGGAAGCA
>JAHLWW010000092.1 GCA_019057715.1 Candidatus Jordarchaeum sp. JNZ_1113 | reverse complement strand
GGAGGTAGCTGGCAGGGTAGAGCACTGATTGGGAAGTAAGGGGCGCTTAGCCTCGCTTCCCTCTCAAACTCCGAACCTGTCAGCGCCGTAGATCGCTGGAGGCGGGTTCTAGGGGATAAGCTCCTAGGCCGAGAGGGGAACAACCCAGACTGGGGTTAAGGCCCCTAAGTGCCAGCTAAGTGTTAACGAAAGGGCGTCCGCCACCTAAGACAGTGGGGAGGTAGGCTTAGAAGCAGCCACCCTTTAAAAAGTGCGTAACAGCTTACCCACCGAGGTGGCGGGCACCGAAAATGGACGGGGCTAAGCTGGCCGCCGATACCCCAGGGCACGGCCTGTGGCCGTGATCCGGTAGGGGGGCGCGTCGGCTGGGTAGAAGCCGGGCCGTGAGGTCCGGTGGACCGGCCGATGTTGCAGATCCCGGCGGTAGTAACAGCGTTAGTCGGGTGAGAATCCCGACCACCGGAGGGGCAAGGGTTCTTCGGCAATGCGTCGTCAGCCGAGGGTTAGTCGGTCCTAAGGCTACGCGTAACACGCAGTAGCCGAAAGGGAAGCCGGTTTATATTCCGGCACCACGGGGGTACGTGCGGCGACGCAAGCCTCACTCCTGCCGCTTCGGGGTAGGCTGAGCAGGGTTGCCGCCCTGTTTAAGCGTATAAGCCTAGGGAGAGCCGTAATGGCGAGAACTAGGCGAAAGCGTGAATAGCCCTCCTTTTTGGAGGGTTCAGCTGAGCCCCGGAGCCAGTGAAAAGGGAGTGGGGAAGGATCCCCCGTGACCGTACCAAGAACCGACACAGGTGCCCCTAGGTGAGGAGCCTAAGGTGTGTCGGGTCCAACCCAGGCAAGGGAAATCGGCAAATTGGCCCCGTAACTTCGGGAGAAGGGGTGCCTGGGATCCCCAGTTTAACTGGGGATGCTAGGTCGCAGTGACAAGGGGGGCCGGACTGTTTAATAAAAACACAGCTTCCCGCTAGCCCGAAAGGGTATGTACGGGAAGTGAGTCCTGGCCAGTGGCGGTCCGTGAAAGCCGGGTTCAACCGGCCGAAGCGCCGCTAAACGCCGGGAGTAACTCTGACTCTCTTAAGGTAGCCAAATGCCTTGCCGGATAAGTACCGGCGTGCATGAATGGGTTAACTAGGTCCCCACTGTCCCTGCCTGGGGCCCGGTGAACCCACCTCCTGGAGAACGGTCCAGGGACCCCCAACGGGGAGAGAAGACCCTGTGGAGCTTTACTGCAGCCTGTACCTGAGGTATGGTTAGAAATGCAGAGCGTAGGCGGGAGCCGTCGATCCCAGCCTCTCCGGGGGCTGGGGGAGGCGCCGTTGGAACACCGCCCATTTCTGACTGTACCTCTAACCGGGGGTTTGTCCTCCGGGACAAGTGCAGGTGGGCAGTTTGGCTGGGGCGGCACGCCCTTGAAAAGATATCAAGGGCGCCCTAAGGTCGGCTCAGGCGGGTCAGAACTCCGCCGTAGAGGGCAAGGCCAAAAGCCGGCCTGACTGGATCCTTGAAAATAAGGGATCCAGGGGCGAAAGCCGGGCCTAGCGATCCTTCGTGTCCCCATTGATGGGGGCCGGAGGTGACAGAAAAGTTACCCCAGGGGTAACAGAGTTGTCACGGGCGATAGCCCACATAGACCCCGTGGCTTGCTTCCTCGATGTCGGCTCTTCCTATCCTGGCCGTGCAGTAGCGGCCAAGGGTGGGGCTGTTCTCCCATTAAAAGGGAACGTGAGCTGGGTTTAGACCGTCGTGAGACAGGTCGGATTCTACCTGTTGGGGGTGCTGGCTGCCTGAGGGTAGGGGGCCCTCGGTACGAGAGGAACGGGGCGTCGCGGCCTCTAGTTTACCGGTTGTCCGGTAGGGCATTGCCGGGCAGCCACGCCGTAACCGATAAGGGCTGAAAGCATCTAAGCCCGAAGCGGGACCCGAAAATAGGCAGCCATTCCCCAGCGATCCCCTTTATGGGGGCCGGGGCAGGCGACTGCAACGGTTGCTGGGGACGAGGACTCCCGTAGAAGACGGGGTTGATGGGGTCGGGGTGTAAGCGTCAAGGTCTTTTGACCGAGGCGTTCAGCCCGCGACTCCCAACCGTCCGAGCGTGCGGGTCCAAAAGGAGCTTCTAAGCGAAATGTTGCGGCTTGTGCGTGGCGAATCCTAATTTTCCTATCGTTTTTAGAGTTGTGAAAGCAAGTTTATTATGTTTAGGAGGGATTGTGTGGAGAGTGCTTTAGTGAGGAGGGATGTTGTGTAGAATGATATTAAAAAGAGAGTTAGGGCTAGTGGTGTGGTGGTGCGGTTAAGGCTTGTTGCGCGCGTGATTATGTATGTGGTTAGTGTTGTGGATGCTGCTAAGATTATGAGGGTTATCCAGTTTTGGTCGGTTATTGTTCCGAGGAGGGGTGTTAGTGTGAGTTTTAGTTGTGGGATGAGGGAGGATAGTGCTCCTTGAGCGCATGATGTGGTGAATATTATTATTTTTAGTTTTATTTCTTGCGCTTTAATTTGGCGTTCGTGTTCTTCCATTGTTTTTAGGTCTTCCATGAGTTCTGAGAGGATTTCTTCTAGTATTTCTCCTGTTTTTGATGCGTTCTTTTTTATTGTGGAGGATAGTATTTGGAGGGTGGCGCGTAGCCTTGGGCTTCTGATATTCTCTGAAAGCTGTTTTAGTGCTTCAGCTGGTGTAAGAGCGTTAATGATAAGTCGGTTTCTGATTTCTGACAAGGTGGGTTTTAGGGGGCTATTGTAATTTGTATTTATTGCTCTTTCAAGGGATGATTCGGGGCTTAATCCGGATTTAAGTCCTGAACATATGCCTGAAAGAAGCGTGGCGACGGCCTTTAGTTCTTGTATTCTTTCTTTTAGCATTGCGGCTCCCTGTTTGAACTTGAAGTGGTCTTCGTTATGTTTCCCATGCCTCTACGAGTTGTTTGAGAGCGAGGGCTTTCGTGTTCTCGGATTTGAATCTGAAGATCCTTACTCTGCCGAACCTTTTTTCCTGAATTAAGCCGGCGTTTCTTAACGCTTTGAGGTGGTTGTTTGTAGCTCTGTAATTTAAATTTGCTCTTCGGGCTATTTCGGAGATGTTTAATTCTTCTGCCTTGGCGAGAACGCGGATCACTCTTACTCTTCCCTTTGAAGAGAATACGTCTTCGAGCATGCATGTTTCACTCAAAGGAGACACCTCTCAGCTTTTCATGGTTCGTGACGTTTACTATCATGATTTTTCCGCCTTTGGTTTTGTTCACGGTTTTCAGCGTGACGACGCCTTTCTTGCCTAGCTCGTTTATGTAACGCCAGAATTGGACGTAACTTATGCTGAAGCTCGGTTTTAGTGCTTCACTGCACGCTTCAAAAAGCTCTTTTATTGAGATTTCAGATCTGGTTTCTAGGAGGGACGTGAGAGCGTTAAGGATCAGTATGCGCCTATTTTTTCTTGAACTGTCGAAAACGGGTAAACCGTTATCTCTGAGTGATCTTTTAACATGTTTTGGGAGTATGCGGGTGGATGGCTCTGCATTCGCGTAGCGAGCTGCGTCAAGTAGTACGAGTAGTGCTCTTTTTAAACCTTTAACAGCGGCTACTCTTGCCAGAATTTTCAGGGATGACTCGCTGACAAAACCTCTATGGAATGCTTTTTCAGAGATGTTTCTCAGTATTGAGAGAAGCTGCATGTAGGAGTATCCTTCCAGTTTTGTGACGACGCACTTTAAAGGGTTGATCTGACGCAAATTGTTTAGGGCGTCTTCTGTCTCCATCGTGAGGAGAACATATATGCCTTGGCCGGCCTTCAACCTGCTTTCGGCTTCCGAAAGTTTTACAAGCAGCTTTTCGCCATTCCTAGTTGGTAGCCAAGAGTCGACGTCGTCCAGCGTTATTAAGGCGCTTCGCCCATTAAGCTCCTCTAAGAATATGTCGACAAGCTCTGTGAGTGATAGCCCTCTAGATGGTATGGAAGGCACTAAAACGCGTAGAAGGCATGCCATCACGTTGTAGGCGCTGCTTTCCATTTTGCAGTTAACATAGAATCTGAGAGCCTGATTGTTGTTCGTGTTAAAAAGAAATTTTGAGATCATGGTTTTTCCAGAATCGTGATTTCCCACCAAAACTCTGCAAAAGAAGCCGCCGCCATTGAGTATGAAGCTCATTTCGGAGGATAAAGTGCGAAGGAGTTCCATCCTAAGCTGCAATAATTCGGAGGGCACGTGGGCTACTAGACTTTCAATATCTTTTACTATGACGGGACGGGAAAGGCAATGTAGAGTCATTTTAGGTCCTCCGCTTGAAACTTAGGAAAGCAGTTCTCAGAATAAATAGGGTTAAGTGTCTCTCTTTTCCAGTGCTTCCGCTAGGATGCGGACTCCTAGTAAGAGACATGTAAGAGAGTGAAGGTAAGACGCTTTTTACATAATCTTATTGAAGGAAAGCGAGAAAAGCGTTAAAAGCGACTAGCAGAATGAATTAATGAAGCATGCTTTTACCGTTAAGTAAACTTTAACGCTGTGAGTGTTAACGTCCATGGTTCAGCCTTTTATTCTAGGCGGTGAAATACGTGAGAGTTAGGAGTCTCAGGGAGATTAGCAAGAATGAAATTCGGGAGATTCTTGAAAGGCAGTTCAGAATTAAAGAAGCTATGAAGGCGGTGAAAACAATAGTTGAGGATGTCAGGAAAAATGGCGATAGAGCTCTGGCGAAGTACACGAAGAAGTATGATGGAGTTACTATTTCTCCCTCCGAAATTAAGGTTTCAGAGGAGGAAGTCGCTGAGGCGTACAGTAAAGTTCCCGAAAGGATAGTTGAGGCCATCAGGTTTGCGGCTGAAAATATAAGAAGCTTCCACGAGAAGCAGATGGCAACATTCATTCTCGAGAAAATACCTGGAGTGAAACTAAAGCAGATCATTAGGCCAGTAAAGTGTGCCGGCGTTTACGTTCCAGGAGGGCGCGCTGCGTACCCTTCCACAGTTTTGATGGCTACTATTCCGGCGAAGGTGGCAGGCGTTAAAAGAGTCGTGGTATGTACGCCACCTAACCGTGATGGAAGTGTCCGGCCAGAGATTCTCGTAGCTTGCAATGAAGCGAAAGCGACCGAAGTTTTTAAGGTTGGCGGAGCGCAGGCTATAGCCGCAATGGCTTATGGAACGGAAACTGTGCCGAAGGTTGACGTTGTGGTTGGTCCGGGAAACATATACGTTACAGCTGCCAAAATGTTGGTGAGTGTTGACGTTAAAGTAGACTTGCCTGCAGGTCCAAGTGAGGTTTTAGTTTTAGCGGATGAAAGCTGCAATCCTCGCTTTGTCGCCGCCGACTTAGTGTCGCAGGCAGAACATGACCCGGCGGCGTCGATCATATTAGTTACTACGGGCAGGAAGATCGCGGAAGATGTGATAACTTTAGCGTATAAATTAGCGGCGGAAGTGGATACCAAGAACGTTGCGGTCAATGCGCTTAATAAAGGATGGTGCATTCTGGTAGAAAACCTAGACGAAGCAATAGAGTTCATAAACGATTATGCTCCTGAGCACTTAGAACTTCACGTGAGGGAACCTTATGAAGTCCTAGAGAGCGTAACGAATGCCGGTGCAGTCTTCATTGGTAGCTACACGCCAGTGGCTTTAGGCGATTATGCCGCCGGGTCAAATCATATTCTGCCGACGGGAGGATACGCCAAAAGTTTTTCGGGGCTTTCGGTGGAGAACTTCATTAAGAGGATAAGTGTCGTCGAGTGTGACAGGAAAGGTTTTGAAGCTCTTTCGGAAAGCGTTATAACTTTAGCTGAAGCTGAGGGGATGGCTGCTCACGCTCAAGCAGTCAGGCTGAGGCTTGAGGAGAATGAAGGCTAAGAAGGACTTAATGAAAGTAGAGCCATACCGTGGAGAGCTCTCCAGACGAGAGCTTGCCCGAAGGCTGGGGTTAAAGGAGGAAGAGATACTTCCACTGCACGCCAATGAAAACCTCTTCATAGAGAAAGAGTGGGTAAAAGAGAGAATAAAAGAAGCTTTAGAAAAAATTGATCCACGCATGTATCCAGACCCACAAAACGTAGAGGTTCGTAGGGCGCTAGCACAATATTATGGAGTAGACGAAGAGGAGGTCGTCATGGGAAGCGGCGCGGATGAGCTAATAGACGGCATTTCCAGATGCTTTATAGAGAGCGGCGAGCAAATAGTAACACTCGACCCAACTTTTCAGGTGTATGGGATCTCAGCTATGCTTCACGGAGGAAGGTGCAAAAGCGTCCTCTTAAAAGAGGACTTCTCGATCGACGTGGCAAGGCTCCTAAGCGAACTAGACGAAACAGTTAAGGTACTCTACATATGCTCTCCCAATAACCCTACAGGGAACCAGCATGAAAAAGGGGTAGTCGAAGAAGTGATTGGAAAAGCAAACTGCATAGTGGTCCTAGATGAGGCATATGTTGAGTTCGCAGATTATTCGCTTAGCAAATTGATACATGAATACGACAATCTAATCGTGTTACGCACATTTTCTAAGGGATTTGGTATAGCTGGGCTAAGATTCGGCGTTGCATTATCAAACCAAGAGATAGCAGACATAATGAGGAGGGGATTACAGCCGTACAACGTAAGCAATATAGCTCAGTACACGGCCCTTACATTACTAGAACACTGGAGCTACTTGGCTGAAAAAATAAATGAAATTAAAAGGCAACGAGAAGCGCTTCTAAAAGAACTATCAGAAATAGAGGGGCTAAAAGCCTACCCTTCGAAGGCCAATTTTATTCTGGTTAGGATCGTGAAGAGAGGAGTGAGAGCGGAAGACGTGCAGAAAAAACTTATGATGAAAGGAATACTGGTCAGAGACAGAAGTGGGCTTCCATTACTGGACAACTGCCTTAGAATAACGGTTTGCCCTAACCACATGACCGAAAGGCTAACTTCAGCATTAAAGGAAGCTTTAGGTGACTAAAAGAGGGGAAGCATGAGGAAACGCTACGAGAAAATTAAAGTGAATAGGCGCTACGCCTGGATACGAAAAGATAGAGAAGATAAAATAAAGGGAATAGAGGGATTAATATTTGACTGTGACGGCGTGATTTTTGACGTGTCGAAATCATTCAGAGAAGCCATCATGAAAACGGTTGAATGGTTTTTTAGTACGGTTATGGGTGTTATGGTCCCCCAAATCAACTTCAGCCACATTCAAATGTTTAAGGATACGGGGGCCTTCAATAATGATTGGGAGCTAACATATGCTATAATAACATACTATCTTACCAACCTGCTTGCTAATGCGAGAAAAATTGAATTAAAGGATAAATGTAGAGGGGATATCACGACGACATATAGCTTCTTCAAGGAACTAGGTAGTTTTCTAAGAGAGATAAAGGAGAGTGGGGGGGAAGATCTGGAAAAATACGTTGAGGATGTCGGAGTTGGAGGGCTGGAGGCTGTGAGGGAGAAAGCTACAGGAAGGCTGGCTGAGGCGTGGAAAGTAGAAC
>JAHLWW010000091.1 GCA_019057715.1 Candidatus Jordarchaeum sp. JNZ_1113 | reverse complement strand
ATGCCCGTCATTAAAGCGGCCGTCAAAAGTATAACTAGAACAAAAGATACAGTAGCTTTTTTCATCTTAGTTTATCACCTTCCTCTTTTTGTTTAAATATCATCTCTTTAGAGAGAAATATATAAAAATTTTCGTTGTAGAAAAGACTATTCTTTCAACAGTTACTACGATGAAAGCAAAAACGGAATTTGATCTTAAAATAAGCTGAAGGAAGAATACATAGTGTAGTATGTATATAGTTATTCCAAAAAACTACGTGAGAAGGGGGTCCACGCTAGGTAGGCGTATCCTAAAAATATGGGTTGGCTTTCGCGAATAAAAAGGGTTTGCTGAAGAGTTAGTAAGGGGGGGTTCAACGCCACTATGCGGAAGCAAAAAGGAAGTTTTATGGAAGCAAATATATACTGTGCAAGAAGGAATTCAAAAAAGAGTTCAAAGGAACACTTGTCGGGAAAAATCAAGAAAAACAGCCAGAAACGAAAATAATTTATAGAATTCGTCTAAACGTAAGAGCGGAGTAAGGTGTTACCTATCGCGATAGTGTCGACGTGACTGCGTGAATTCGGCGCGAGAGCATTTAAGGAGGGATTTAAAAAATGAAGAAATATGCTTACTTTTTAGGGTGTTTAACCCCAAACAGGTATCCGGGTATTGAGGCGGCGACTATTGATCTTTTGAGGATGTTTGATGTTGAACTTGATTACATGAAGGGGACGTCTTGTTGCCCTGCTCCGGGGGTCTTTGGTAGCTTCGACCTTGAGACCTGGCTTACGATAGCTGCTAGGAACATTACTATAGCTGAGGGTATGGGGAGAGATATTACGCTGACCTGTAATGGGTGCTTTGCCACGTTGCAGGAGGCTGACCATGTTCTAAAGCATAACAGGGAGCTTGTGAAGAAGATTAATGGTCACCTTTCGAAGATTGGAAGGGAGTATAAGGGGACGAGCAACGTTCTCCACGTGATAGAGATCCTCTACAATGAAATTGGCCCTGACAGGATAAGTGACATGGTTGTTCAGCCTCTCGACGGAGTTAAGGTTGCTTGTCACTATGGTTGCCACTTCCTGAAGCCGAGCTCGGTGAGGCAGAGGGGGAACTCTGAAAACCCAACAATGCTGGAGGAGCTAGTTGAAGCTGTTGGCGCTACTCCCGTGGATTATAAGGACAAGAAGATGTGTTGCGGTGCGGGTGGCGGTGTGAGGGCTGGGAAGATAGACGTGGCGTTGGAGATGACCCGGAAGAAGCTTGACGCGATGATTGAGGCTGGAGCAGACTGTGTAACTACACCATGTGTCTTCTGTCACTTCCAGTTTGATGCGGGACAAACAGAGATAAACAGCAAGCTTGGAGCTGAGAAGTACAAGCTCCCAGTAGTCTTCATAACTCAGCTTATAGGACTAGCCCTTGGGCTGTCGCCGAGAAGAATGGGGCTTCACAGGCAAAGAATCCCCGTAAAGCCGCTCCTAGACAAAATATTCCACTAAGCCACTTTAAAGACGGGGAATAAGGAAAAAGGGTGACTCGTTAAATAGTCTTTTCCTACTTCCGGCTTTCTATTTTTTTGGCGATGGCGTCTCCAACCTCGCTGGTTCTGCTTGGCTTAACATTAGCGTATTTTCCCTTGCATAGGTCTGGTGTTCTGACTTTTCCCTCCGCTAGTATTTCGGCTACTCCCTGCTCTATTAGTTGCGCCGCTTTACTGCAAGAGCTGTCGCCGTTCCTCTGAGCGAGCCACTCGAGCATCATCTTCGCCGAGAGAATGGAGCCTATGGGGTTCGCCACGTTTTTGCCCGCTATGTCGGGGGCGGTTCCATGCACCGGCTCAAACATGGCGTGTCTGTCCCCAATGTTCCCGCTGGGAGCCATCCCCATGCCACCTATAAGCACAGAGGATAAGTCTGAGAGTATGTCGCCGAACATGTTTGTCGTCACTACTACATCATAGTGCTCCGGGGACCTTATCATCCACTGGGTCATAGCGTCCACGTAGACATAGTCCCGCTCAACGCTCGGGTACTTGGCGGCGACCTCGTCAAAGATCTTCCTGAAGAACCTGCAACCATCAAGCACGTTGCTCTTGTCGACGCACGTCACCCTGCGCTTCCCGTCAGCAGGAGCCCCGCTTCTTGAAAGGCACAGCTTGAAAGCGTAGTCTATGATCCTCTCGCAACCCTTCCGAGTTAGGATCCTAACATCCACGGCCGCATCCTCAACTCCGCCCCTGTCCAGAATGCCTCTTATTGGGGCATAGAGGTCCTCCGTGTTCTCCCGCACCACGACGAAGTCAACCTTGTCCTTGCCCGGAGCGAGAGGCTCAACACCCTCGTAGAGACGAGCGGGCCTAACGTTGGCGTAAAGGTCCAAGCCGAACCTTAAGTCCAGGAGTATCCTTATTCCCGCAAGTTGCCCGTCTGGGAGAACCGCTTTAGGCCATCCTACAGCCCCAAAAAGAACGGCGTCAGCCTTCCTGCAAGTATCAAAAGCGTCGTCAGGCCACTCCTTCCCCGTCTCCAAGTAGTATACTCCTCCACATGGAACCTCTATGTATTCCAGTTCGAAGCCGCCAATGGCGCCAGCAGCGGCATCTAAAACCTTAACTGCTTCAGGGACAACCTCCCGCCCAACTCCGTCGCCGGGAAGAACAGCAATTCTATAGCGCCTCAACATTAACACCTCAAGAGAGTCAAGGAAAAGTGACTTAAAAACAACTTAAATTTACCCATGGAGAAGCTCTAAAAAGGAGTTAAGGCAAAAAAGGAGAATATGAAGGGCTAAATAACTTTGTTAAGAACTTCTAGTAGCTCAACGACTTCGAGCTTGGAGCCGCCGGCTGCGACGGCGTCGCCCAAGTTTCTTATGCAGAATGGGCACGACGTGACTATTGCCTCGGCGCCCGTAGCCTCCGCCTCTTTCACTCTCTCAAGCGCAGTCCATAGGGCAAACTCGGGGTACTGTGTCTTGACGCCGCCACCAGCACCACAGCACCATGAATCCTCCTTTACGCGGTACATTTCAACTAGTTCCACTCCCGGTATCGCCTTGAGGATTTTCCTTGGGAGCTCATACCACTCGTCCTTCTTCTTCTTGATCTCTCTCTCGTCAACGAACCAGTTCTTGCTCTTAGCTAGTTCCTCGCGCTCAACGTCGAGGGCGATGTGCCTCATGAGGTGGCATGGGTCATGCCATGTGACCTTCTTCTTGTAGCTTCCCTTAAACTTTAGCTTGCCCTGGTCTATGAGTTCAGCTATGAACTCCAACGTGTGCTTGGGTGTGAAGGGCAACTTCGAGCCGCTGAACTTGGGATAGTCCACTCTAATCGTCCTGTAGCACCCGGCGCAGCTGAAGAGTAGCGTGTCATAGTCCTTAAAGGCCTTCAGGTTCTCGTTCATAACTCTCTTAGCTTCCTTGCGCTGACCTGTCCTGAAAAGCGGCGAGCCGCAGCAAACTTCATCCTCGAGTACGGCGAACTCGACTCCAAGCTTGTTCAGTAGCTCAGCTGTAGCCTTTGCCACTTGCTTCTGCCTGTAGGAGGCGGTGCAACCAACAAAGTACGCGATGTTTGCGTCTTTTTTAGTACTGATCTTTGCCTCGCTAAGCCACTTTGTCCTGTTCTCGTGCTTCTCCCCGTATGGATTGTTAAGCTCACTTACATACTTGCCTAGAGCAGCAGTCTTAGGTGGAAGGGGGACTCCGGCTTCGACGCATGCTGCCCTTGCAGCCTCGATCAAGTCAACCGTGGGGAGCTTGTTTTCACATTGCGCCTGGCAGTTGCCGCAAGTGGTGCATGGGTAAATTAGGTCTCTCACACTCTCGTTCGGCACAAGGTTGCCTTCAAGTATTGATCTTAAAATCCACATTCTGCCGCTGTTGAGATATCCTTCCCACAGCCGGTAATAGGTTCCGGAGGGGCACCCTTCAATCATACCCTCGTAGAGCGTACCCTTGTATTCCCCAATGCCTTCCCTGTCTGGTTCACCGGAAAATGAGAACATGCAGGCTTTACAGTGAATGCAGCGGAAGAGCTCTTTCTTCATCGCTTGGAGGCTTTCCATTTTTTATCATCTCCGTGCTATACTCCTCGAGTTTATTATTTAAACTTTGCCCGCCTAGCAGGAGCTGGGCAGTTTCGACTCTCCATCAAGATGAACTGGATATAAATTTTATCGTTTAGCTTGGAGGACCCGTTAGCGGATAAAACGGCGTCCGAGGGAGTTGTGGCCTATTGATTTGCCAAGCGCTTTCCGGAATGAACATGTTATCCGAGGCACTTCCTGATCATTGCCGCTTCTTGGAGGTATCTTCTGGCTTCTTCGGGGTTTTCTTCAATGTACGCTATCAAGAAGTTGTTTATGGTGTTCTCATGCTTTCTATGAAGAAAACTTCTGGGACCCGTTTTGGCTTCCAAGTGGTTTTGGGCTGCTTCGACGTCCTGCAGTATTTTTGAGAGGGCGAATGAGAGCCTTTCTCTCTCCACTCCAGCCTTCTTAGCCACTTTCTCGTGTGCTTCCATAAGCATGTTTACATTGTCCCATGAAAGGTAACCTGCAGCTGTTTGGACGTCATGCCTTATTTTGAGGTGATGAGTGACAGCGGCGTCCCATTCCTCCTCGTTTAGCTCGTTCAGCGCTCTTAGCCCCAGTATTTCGGGGGGTATTCCTAAGGTGTAGAGCGCGGCTGCGAATGGTATTGCTCGAGGGAGCGTGATGCCGCCCATGCTTCTGCTGTAGCCGAAGAGTCCTATGTGGAGTTTTCTGGATCTTCTTTTTGGAACGTATGCTGCAACGCTGTTTATGAGGGGGGCTAGGTTTGCTATTACTTCTTGGTAGCTAGCTTTGAGTTTCTGTGTTGCGCTGAGAAGTACCTGTTCTTCATGTGGCTCTAGGATTTCTTGTTCACCGTGAGGTAGAATGGTGTTAAGTATCCTAACGGTTCTTTTCACTTCCTCAATTGGATAGTCGTACTTTAGTGAGGATTGTATGGTTACAGTGTAGATCCCCCTGTACTCTTCAAGGAAGTTTTGGAGGTTGCTGGGGGAGAGATGTCCTCTGAAGGGCATTGTTCCGACGCCTATTATCGGGTATATAGGGATCCCTGTTTCTTCCTCTATTTTTTTGAGCTTTGAAAGGGCGATCTTTGAAAGAAGGACTGCTGGAACGATGCCGTAGTTGAGGGCTGGGTCGGACCTCGCCAGGAACACTCTTAGGTAAGGTGGTTTCACCGTGTCCAAGTATGGTTTCACTATTCTTTCAGCTCCTTTGAGGCTTTCCATGTCCTCTATGAGGGGGATGACTTCTATGGTGGGCGGTTTGAAGCAGCCAACCCAGTCCTTCACTTTTACGGAGGAGTCGATGTCCAGCTCTTGAACTCCAACAATGGCTTTTTTGTAGTAGTTGAGTAGCCATACGAGCTCTCTGCTGTTAGTTGTGAAGGGCAAAATGACCTCAAATATTGGCGTGACTTCCCTACCATAGAACTTTGAGGCTACGTCGCAGCTTACCGGTATGTTGACGAGGCTCTCAACCATTATTTTTTTCTCTGCCTCCTCAACTTTGGGGTTCGGAAGCCTATATGTTAGGAAGACGTCTCTCCCGATCACGTTCTCCCTGAAGTACTCCTCGTAACTAAGCAGTAGTTTTCTTACGACGTGTGTGTCAACATCCTTTCCTTCGGCGTCCCACATGACCTCGTGGCAGCCGAGCTCGCTGAAGACGAAGAACGCCTCGTAGACTTCGTCGTCTTCCTCAATTACTTCACTCTTACACCATTGGGGGACGCAGGCATTGTCCGGATGCTGGGTGGACATTGTGCGCGGTATTAATCTCAAAGAGCAACACCAGGCGAGATTTTACTTCTAAAAAAGACAAGACAAATATAAATATTGTGCAAAAGAAAATAATACATAAGTAAAGACCGAGACGGAGAATTCGCTTGCCGAGTTAAGACAACAAGCCCGTCGCGAAGACTAAAAAGCCGACTAAAGCTAGTACGTCTCCTGCCTCAAAAACTTGATTGCCTCGTTGAGAGCAACTTGCTCATAGCGTCTCTTTCCGTCTTTGAAGTAGATGGTTACGGTCCCCGTAGAAGCTTCCTTCTCCCCTACGAACACTATGGCGTTTATCCCCTTTTTCTCGCAGTACTCCAGCTGCTTCTTATAGCTTCTCCTCATCAAGTCTACTTGAACTTTCAGCCCTTCCCTCCTTAATTCTCTCCCCACGTTATGGGCGTAACTCCAATACTTCTCGTCCATGGATACCACGAAGACTTGGGTGCATGTTTTCCTTTCCAGGTTGAAGAGGCCAAGCTCAAGGCCGGCGTCTATGATCCTCTCCAGTCCTACGCTCACCCCAGTTGATGGGGTTCTTGGGCCGCCGTACCGCTCGATGAGGTCGTCGTATCGTCCTCCCCCCGCCAGCGCGCCTATCTTAGGCTCCTCAACGTAAACCTCAAAAATGGGCCCAGTATAGTAATCTAGTCCTCTAACCATGCTCAAGTCCAGAGTAAGGTTATTCTTGTGGCTGGATGCATCGATCACTCCCTTAAGGTGGTCCACCGCTGTGCAGACGCTCTCGTTCTCCTTAAACTGGGCTTCAAGTTCGTTCAGCGTCTCCTCAGGGTTCCCCGAAACATCAACGACACCCATTATTTTTTCAACTTCACTCGACCCTAGGCCTATCCTGGTAAGTTCAGCCTCAACTCCATCCCGCCCTATTTTCTCGAGTTTATCTATCGCCCTGAAAACTTCCAGCACCTTTCCCTCACCGTACCTTGAGAGGTTGAGCTCTTCTTCAAAAATTCCTCTCAGAAGACGGCGGTCGTTAAGCCTAACTCTGAACTCGCTGTAGCCAAGAGACTCCATCACGTCGCACACGACGTCGATCACCTCGGCGTCAGCTTCAGGATAGGGGGAGCCCACGATGTCAGCGTCACACTGCCAGAACTCCCTGTAACGCCCCTTCTGAGGCCTCTCATGCCTCCAGACGCGCCCAACATGATACCTCTTAAAGGGCAACGTGAGTGCTTGGCCCGCAACGAACCTAGCGAGGGGAACAGTGAGGTCGTATCTCAGAGCAAGCCACTCCCCACTCCACGGGTCCTGGAAACGGTAAAGAAGCTTCGACTCGACCTCCTCCCCATACTTACCCTTCAAAGTCTCCCAATACTCGATGACGGGAGTCTCAAAGGGGTCAAACCCATACCGCTCAAATACACCTTCGATAACTCCTATAATTCTCTTCCTGAGAAGAGTAACTTCTGGAGGAAAATCCCTGAAGCCGCGCGGAACACTATACTTAGTCGACGCCGACACCTCCACAAGGAAGACGAGACAAAAACTAGATGATAGGAGAGATAAAATTAACGCTCAAAGAGCAAGAAACGAAAAGTATGAGGGTGCCGGGCGGGACTCTCGTGGTTGAGCACCAAATCGAACCCGCGACCCCAGGATTGCACGCGCGTGAAGCGCCTTGCTGCCCCCAAGCCGGGTCCACAGTCCTGTGCTTACGGGGTTCTAAGCTCTCCCAAGCTGAGCTACCGGCACCTCATCGAGAAATTAGAAGAAAACAATTTTTAAAAGTTTTCTATTTTTATTTCCACTACTTACCGTTGTCGGATAGTTAACTTTTTATAACTATCCGTTCCACCTCTTTAAGTTCATCGGTGGCTTTCGCCGCCAACGGTAAAGGACGGCACATTGGGAGCTTCATGGCTATATTC
>JAHLWW010000090.1 GCA_019057715.1 Candidatus Jordarchaeum sp. JNZ_1113 | reverse complement strand
GTCCACGGGCTTCGTGATTGTGGTTGGAGCTTGGTCTTCTTTTCGTGTTTTTGTGTTTGATGGGTTGCTCAGCTGTGGAGCGATAAAAATATAAATTATTGTGGTTTGGGTTGTTGTGAATTGGGGGTTTGTGGCTTGCCGAGGCGACCATCTAGGTGCTATACGAGGATTGATGGGCCACCTTATACGCGGGTTGAGTATATTCATGGGAGCCCGCCTTCCAAGATTAGGATTTACGAAATGGGAAATGCTAGTCGCAACTATACTTTGAGGGCTGACTTGGTTATCGATGAGGCTTGTCAAGTCACGGACGGCGCTCTCGAGGCTTTGAGGGTTGCGGCTAGCAGGCATCTCACGAATAGCTTTGGGCGTGACGGATTCTACCTCAAGATTAGGCCTAAGCCCTTCCACATTATTCGTGAGAGGAGGATGTTGGCGTTCGCCGGGGCAGACCGTTTACAGGACGGCATGAGGAAGGCTTTCGGCAAGCCTTCAGCGAGGGCGGCGCGCGTTAAGGAAGGAGAAGTTATTTGCAGCGTTTGGGTCGACGATTCGCCAAAGGCTGTTGAAGCTGTTAAGAAGGCGCTTTACGTTGGGGCTAGGAAGCTTCCCCGTCCATCCCACATAGAGTTTACTAGAGGGGAGAGCCTAACCTTAAAGTGATTGCGGATCTCCGGATAGGATCCGCCATTCCTCGTCTTTGTGAAGCTTGCTGAACTCTGGACCAGTGGCGCCCGCATACTTTGGTAGTGGCTTTTTAAGGTAGCTGCTTTCCCCTCCAGTTACCCTGTGAAGGACTAGCTGTGCTATTCTGGCGGCGGGGTAAAGGGCTATGTCTGCCTCTCCTAGGTTCACGAGTTCAAGTGTTAAAACGCCGGCGTAGCCCGGGCTGACAAGTGTTGCTGTGGCGATGATTAGGCCTAGGCGACCCCACGAGGAGCGCCCTATCACGTACCCCATGAGGTCTTCGGGGAGCTTTATGTACTCTAGAGTGCTTCCAAGTATGAGCTGGTTTGGGCGCAGTATGAGCTTCTCGCGGAAGGGGACATGGATCTTTTCTTGGTACTGCGCTATTTCTGCTTCTATGTTTTGCTGCGCGGGGTCTAGAAGGGAATACTTTGTACGCTTCGTTATGATGAACTCTGTTCCAAGCCTAAGGTCGACTGACCCTGCGGAAACCTGGCTCTTCGAGATTAGAGGTGTTATTACTAGTTTCTCTTGAGTGTTGGACGTGAATAGTCTTCGCAGGATCTCCTCTTTTGAAAGGACGGTCATATTTCCGCCTCTAGCAAGCTTTTGTGTATTATGCTCAGTTCTATTGCTTTTTCTATTAGGGCGGCAAGCTTTTTCTTTGCTTGGTATTTCCCTTCAGGATCCTGAACTTTCAGGATGTTGCAGAAGGTAGGCATATAGCGCTGCTTAACTATCCAGCCGGCGTTTATTATTGAGGGTATCTCGGCGGGGCGCGTAGCCTTGTCTGGTAAAGTGACCTCGTTTGGGGGAAGTAGCTCTAGAAGTCTTGAGACAAGCTGAGGAACCTCGCACTCAAAAACTTCGGGAGGGTAGTAGGCGGCTGTTTTCCTAAAGGATTCTTCTATCTCGTGGAGGCGCTCTATGCCGGTAGATGAGCGCAGCTCTTCTAGAGGAGGCAAAGAGCCGCTCAGGAGCTCCTCTTCATAGTAACCTTCATCTGCGAGCAGGGCGGCTATGTTTCGTATGCGCTCTTTTACATCGGAAGCAAGTGACGCATCGAAATTTGTGAGTGTGAAGAGGTAGGCTGGGCCGACCATTAAAGAAGCTAAACGGTCTGCGGCGATTATTAGAAGCTTGTTCGAGGATCCCTCCCCGGTAAGGGTTTCTTCGAGAAGACGTTTTGATTCTATCATGTGGAGAGCTAACTCACGCGCTACGAGGCAGTGTGAAAGAGGGTCGTTCCTCAGGAAGTAAGGAAGGGTGAAGAAGAGAACTTCTTCTTTAAGCTCTCGGCTTTCCGGGGGGAGAAGGGGGGCGGCGAGTTTGAGGATGTCTGAGAGGCGAGAGTGAGAGGACGTGTAAGATTGAAAGCAGATGATGGGGACCGCTTCTTCACCTGCTTTCCCGGTTAGGTATTCTGCCAGGTACACTGCTCCTAAAGAGGTGTAATGAACGTTCGAACGCTCTATTTTTTCGATGAGGCCACAAATCGCTTGTAAAAGTTCATATCCCTTCTCGACTAAAGCTTTCGTGGAGGAAGAGGGCGGAAGAGATTCTAGAGAAGAGCGCAGGTTCCAGACAAGTGAGAAGAGAGATTTAACAGCTCTCCTTTGAGTTGGCCTAGGAAAGACTCCCAGCTCGATCCGCCTCAAAAGTTCTTCCAAGTCGAGGAATTTCTCTACGAGAATCTCCGAGCTTTTTGTCTCCAACAAGGAACACCTCACCAGTCATTTTGGTTGATCAGCCAAGTTCTAAAGGATTTCTCCCCTATAAACGGCAAATAAGGTGGGAGAGCGACAAACTACTCATAGATAGGTCATCACTCATAAGGAGAAACAAGTGAACCTGTGTCAGAGTTACTTTTAATGCTGCCATAGCCGGGGTTAAGTGTTAAAGACGTGGCTGAGGTTGGCCTTTAAGTTGAGTTTTTGATGTTGCTCTTGATGAGGCCTGCTCCCTTAAAGTTCAAGAGGGAGCGTGACAAATTTGATGAGGTGTAAATGTCGTTTTCTATACTTAGGAAAAATAGACAAAGTTTAAATAGGAATGTGTTAGAATAGGGAAGATAAAGACTTAAATAAGTCTTGGTGAAAATACCCTGTTTGAAAAATGCGAGCTTTCTTTTTTTTAAAAAGAAAGGATGGGGAGAAATGGATAACGATGAGTGGTGATTCCGAAGATAATAATGAGAAACATAAAAAGCGCCATGTCAACGGTTCTAGAGGGAAAAAAAGTAACGGCGCGGGCGGTAATCACAGTAATGGCAGCAATCACAGGCAAAGCGTAAAAGTCCTTGGTCCCGTAAGCAACTTAGAGGAGTACGTTCCACACGACTGGTGGAGTCGAATCTTCAACTCGCTTTACCTAAAGACTGACGGGGACGTTGTAGACGACCAAGAGATTACGCGTTACGAAGTGGACTTGTTCTCCTCGATCCTAAAGCTTAAGCCTGAAGACAGGATCCTCGATTTGTGCTGCGGTCAGGGACGCCACTCCTTGGAGCTAGCGAGGAGAGGATATAAGTTCGTTGAGGGACTTGATAAGTCGCATTACCTGATACATAAAGCTAAGGAAAGAGCGAAAAAAGAAGGGTTAAATGTCAGGTTCAGGGTTGGCGATGCGAGAAAGTTACCCTACCCACCGGACACTTTTGACGTCGTGATGATCTTGGGGAACAGCTTCGGCTACTTTGAAACGGTATACGACGACCTTAGAGTGCTAAAGGAGGTTTTCAGGGTTCTGAAGCCGTGGGGCCGGGTTCTAATAGATGTAGCTGACGGAGAATACCTCAAGGAGCACTTCCAGCCTCGCTCGTGGGAATGGGTGGACAAGAAGCACTTCGTTGTCCGAGAGCGCTCATTATCAGCTGACCGGCAACGCCTCATATCCCGAGAGATAATCACGCATGTTGAGAAGGGAGTTATTGCAGACCACTTCTATGCGGAAAGGCTCTACACGAAAGAAGGACTCAGAGACCTCTTGCAGCAAGCCGGCTTAAGCGACGTCACTATTCACGGGGACTTAACGACGTTTTCTAAGCGCAACCAAGATTTAGGAATGATGGAGAAACGCATAGTAATCACCGCCATAGCCAAGAAAGAGTGGACGCCGATAAAGAGAAGAGAAAAAGAGTCACTCTTAACGGTCGCAGTAATCCTAGGCGACCCAACTAAACGCGACCCACTAAAACCCGGCGGGGTATTCGACGAAGACGACATTTACACGATCGACGCGCTCAAGGACGCGTTAAGACAACTTAATGGCTACAACTTCATATACCTAAACAACCACGATAACTTACTCCAAGACTTGATTAAACTCAAGCCGAAAATAGATTACGTCTTCAACTTGTGTGATGAAGGATTTAACAACGATCCAAGAAAAGAGTTACACGTCCCAGCGATACTTGAAATGCTCAATATACCTTATACCGGCTCAGGGCCACAACCTCTAGCCCACTGCTATGATAAATCCCTGATAAGGGGATTGGCGAGAGAAATGGGGATTCCTGTTCCCAAGGCAGTCCTGATTAAGCCAGAAGACGAATCCGTCGAGATACCCTTCGGCTTTCCGGCCATAGTAAAGCCAAACTTCGGCGACTCAAGCTTTGGAATCACATGTAGGTCAGTGGTTAACAACTCCGAGGAGCTCCTAAACGCCATAGCCGAAATACGCGAAAGGTTTGGCTACAACAGACCAATACTTATCGAGGAGTTCTTGACCGGAAAGGATCTAACAGTAGGAATAATAGGAAACGTACCTGATTCCTACATGGTTCTACCCATAACGGAAGAAGACTACTCGAGTCTACCAGAAGGAATGCCTCCGATTTGTGGCTACGAAGCAAAATGGCTTCCCGACTCGCCATACTGGAATATTAAAACGAAGCCAGCGGAGCTACCGCCTGAAACAGAAACGATCATTGTAAAGTCGTGCATCAGCCTCTTTGAACGACTCGAAATCAGAGACTACTGCAGGTTCGACTGGAGGCTTGACGCAAACGGAAGGCCAAAGCTTCTCGAGGTCAACCCCAACCCCGGATTGGGTGCACCTAACGGTGCGCCGCACGGAAGGTGTTGGGACGGGCACCTCGCAAAGATGGCGAAGTTCGCAGGGATGTCTTACGCTGAGATGCTAGGAGCCATCCTAAGGGCGGCAGAGCAGAGACTGGGCATCCGACCGAAATACGAGAAATATGAGAAGGTAGGGGAGGAAGCCCGGGTAGAGGCGAGGGCAACATAAAAGGCGCCGCATTCACCCATTAATTTTTCTATTTTTTGTTATTTTTCGCATATGAAAACTTTGACGTTCAAATTGCCATATTTGACCTGTCTTTCGTGAGTTATGGGTAAGTTCTCTTTTTCAGACAGTGATTTAACGAGTTTGACGTGTGGAGTGATTATGCATAGTTTTCCGTTGCTCGTTAACAGGTGACGAGCGACCCTGAAAAGCGCACGGTAGACTACTTCCACTCTTTGAGGGTGGCCAACCCTTAACCCGAAAGGGGGATTTGACACTATAAGCTCGAAGGATCCTTGTTGGTCTTCCACGTAATCCTCAAGCCTTCTCGCTTTGAAATTTATAGCATCACCCACCATGATAATCTTTGCATGCCTCTTTGCGCTTTCAACATACTTTTCTTTGATGTCACTTCCAGTTATGAGCGGCTTCTCGTAATGCTTTATTTTGCTGTCTAATTCGTTAAAAATGCTTTCAGGGTCAAGTTCGGGAAAAGGGGGGCGCCTAACAACTTGGAGGGTTTTTTTCCTCAAGTATGCTGCTGGAATATTTCTGGCCATACAGGCAGCTTCAATGCATATGGTTCCTAATCCACACATGGGATCTAAAAGGTTTTTCGTCCCGTCCCAACCGACGACCCTTAACATGGATGCAGCTAAAATGGGGCTTAAAGGAGCAGGATGAATTACCTCTGTCCTGTAACCCCTCCTCTCCAAAGAAGTGTCTCCCGTTAGGTCAAGGGCAAAGTAGAAGCGGTCATGTAAAACGTAACTCCTAAATATCACGTCTGGCTCGTCTAAGTTAACTCTTTGCTTGTAGTTCTTTTCCTTAAGAATACGGTCTATTACTGCTTGTCCAACGACGTGGGCTACGTCTATTGAGGTGTAATCATGCGCCCCGACCCTTTTACTTCTAACAGCGAAGGAGTCACTGCTGGTTAGAAATGAGGTGAAGTCTGACGAGTATACTGCGTTATATATCTTTTTTAGGTCTTTTTGCGTGCCGTCAAGGTCTGCTTCAGTTAATTTAAGCATGACTCGTTTAACTAAGCGTGCAAGGTAAAGTAACCTTACCGCGTCTTCTATTCTATTAATGTTGAGAGCGATTCTTCCCGGGCCATCTATGCGCGCTTTTCTGTCAAGTATTTCCTGCGCTTCTTCGGCGGCAAGGTCTTCTACTCCCGCCGCTGTGGTTGCGAAAACTGTGAACAAGCCGGGTCACTCTTCTACTTTTAGTTGAGCGGAAAGACAGTCTCTGATTTTCCTCAGAACCCCTAAAAGCGTGTAAATTTCTCTTCCACTAATCCAAGCTCTTGAAATTATGTTTTTAAATGCTTTTTCTACTAATGGAATTTTCTCCTGCCGGTATCCTAGCATCTGGATGATTTCTCTGAAAAACTTGATGGCTTGCTCTCGTTCCACTCTGCCTGCTGCCTTGGCCTTAAACCTTCTACTACCAGTTGACAAGGCCTTGAATAGCTCATAAAGGATTATCGCTACAGCATGAGATAGGTTAAGAGTCGGGTACATAGCTGAAGTAGGTATTGTGACGACGATGTCCGCCAGTTTTAGTTCTTCATTTGTTAGTCCGATGCTTTCTCTTCCAAACAAGATTGCTACTCGCCCCCTAACGTTCTTCAGTCCTTCGGCGAGCAGTTGAGGAGTGATGGCTGTTCTAAAAACATGGTACTGGTCTCCAAGCTTAGCTGTGGTTGCTACGACGCAGTCCACGTCGGACAGCGCCTCTTCAAGGCTGCTTACTATACGGGCTTTTTCTAAAACGTCTCTTCCATGCTTGGCTCGCGCGTACGCCTCGTCCATCGAGGAAAACTTTGGGTTTACAATGACGAGTTCTCCCATGAAGTTTTTGATCAGCCTAGCTGTTGCTCCGACGTTACCTGGATGTTCTGGCTCGACAAGTACTACAATGATCTCACACATGGTCCTTTTACCTCAATTACGAGGTGTGTATCTGTATGGTGTCGCCGTCCATTAGTACGTGGTCCAGACCAACTTTTTCACCGTCATACTTTGCTGAGGGACCATATACCTTGGCGTAACTGAAGTTTTTGAGCATAGAAGGACGTATGCGTTTAACTGCGTCGCGAACCGTTGCGCCTTTCCTTAGAACGATGGGCTTATCCGACCTTGGCCCTCCTGGCTCCTTGGTATATACGCGTATTATATTTAGAGAGGAGAAGAAGGCGCTACTTAGCTCCTCCAACCCTTTACCTGTGAGGGAGGAAACCGGGTATATCGGGAAACTTGAACCGTAACGTTCCCTCAGCAACTTAAAGTTCCCTGCGCTTCCCGGGGCGTCGCCCTTATTGGCGACTATCAGTGCAGGTTTAAAGGATGCTGATTCGTCCATCGCCAACTTTACATCCTCAGTGGTTACAGGCTCCTTTATATGGACTAACGCGTTAACTATACGCTTAGAAGCTAAAAAATCTATTAATCCCTCAACGTCGCCTTTGAGCAGTGAGGAGCCTATTATCTGGATCCCGCCTTCTCCTGTTTTCCTGATGCGGACGTTTGGACGCTGCCTGTTCAGGTAAATTTTTTGTTTCTCGAACTCCTTTAGCATGACGGAAACTTGGAAAGTAGGGTCCAAGCTCAAATCGACAACTAAGGCGACCACGTCGGCATTCCTGATCAGCGAAAAAATTCTTGGGCCATTAACGCTTTCAGCGCACCCGTCGAAAATGGGAGGCACTTCTACAATTTGTATCATTGCCCCGCCAAAGTTGAGGATTCCAACCTCGGGGGACGTGGTTGTGAAGGGGTAAGCGCCAACTTTAGCGTCTGCACCCGTAAGGCGGTTCAGAAGGAGGCTTTTCCCACTGTTCGTCAACCCTACAAGAACCACTTGGCCACTGCCCTCTTTCTTAATGTTG
>JAHLWW010000089.1 GCA_019057715.1 Candidatus Jordarchaeum sp. JNZ_1113 | reverse complement strand
TACGACAGCCTTTGCTCAAGCGATAAAAAGCGGAGTTCCCGTTTACGTGGTTCCAACAGACTACGATGAAGGAGAAGTTGAAACCACTTTGCCAGTATTCGTTGACAGGGACGTGTGCCTAGGCTGTGCGCTTTGTCTTCCAGAGGAAAAGTGCCCAAATACTGCTTTTGTGAGAGTCGAAGGTAAGCCCATAGTGAACCTGTTAAAGTGTGTTGGCTGTTTTTTATGCGTCAACGAGTGCCCCTACAGGGCGGTTGTCTTTGGAAGGCGAGTTAAGACTCGAGTCAGAAGGGTGGACGCGGAGAACGTCAAGAGGCTTTCAGAAATGGATGGAGTCCGCGTGTTAAAACACCCCCAAGAGATAACACTCTACTTGAGGAGGGACCTTGGATTTTGAGGGTGCTATTTGTCACAGGTCGCCTCGCTGAGGGTCAAGTCAGAAAGTATGCCGAGAGCCTTGAGATCGAAGTTGACGTCGTGTCTCTGCCCGTCTCAGTGGCGGCTCTAATCACCCCACAAATGCTCGTGGAACACCTTAAAGGAGTGGTCTCAAGAGAGAAGTATGACGCCATAATTGTCCCAGGGCTTTTAAGGGGTGACGTCAGCGCTGTTGAGGAGCAGCTGGGGGTCCCGGTTTTTAAGGGACCAAGGTACGCGTGCGACATACCTCTAATACTCAAGAACTTTGCTTCCTTATCAAAGGAAGAAGCATTAGACGTCGTACTTGCCAGGTTAAGGGATGAGGCGTGGAGTAAGTTAGGCGAGCTGACTGAGGGCTTCCATTTGGGCTTCACAATAGGGAGGGTGGATGTAGAGCCGGTCTACGTTGGAGTGGATGGTCCAGTCAGAGTGTTAGCGGAGGTTGTGGATGCCCCTGAGCTCCCCCTCAGCAAAGTAATAGCTAGGACAGAGTATTTTTTGGAGTCGGGAGCGGACATGATCGACATCGGCGCGATCGTCGGGAAAGATAACTCTCGCAAAATATCTGACCTTGTACATGTGGTGAGGGAAAAATTTAGGGTTCCTGTTAGTGTGGACAGCTTGAATCCTGCGGAGATCGAGGCGGCCGTGGAGGCTGGCGCCGACATGGTGCTTAGCTTGGACTATGGCAACTTTGAAGAAGTTAAGTTGCCGAGTGACGTAGCTGTAACTATTCTGCCGACCAACGTGAAGAAAGGAGAAATTCCAAGAAGCCCTGAAGAAAGAGCAAGGAAGACGCTTGAACTGGTTAAAGAGGTTAGGGGGGCTGGGCTGGTTAAGGTTTTAGCGGACCCACTTCTCGAACCTCCCATAAATCCTGGCATCGCAAATTCCCTTAGATCCTACTTTTTCTTTAGGGATATGGATGAAGTAACTCCTCTTCTTTTTGGAGCAGGGAACGTGACGGAGTTCATAGATGCAGACAGTGTAGGGGTAAACGTGTTTCTGGCATTGCTGGCACAGGAGTTGGGTGTCGCCGTGCTCCTGACAACAGAGAACAGCGTCAAGTGTCGTGGATGCGTGAGAGAAGTTGCAGCCGCAAGAAAGCTGGCATACATGGCGAAGGCTCTTTCCACTCCTCCAAAGGATCTCGGCGTGGATGTTTTTGTGGCTAAAAGTAAGAAGGAGTACTTTGAGCCCCCAGACACAGAAGGAATGCGCGTTATTTCTGAGGTGAAGGTTGATGATTACTCGCCTGACCCTCTAGGATACTTTACTATATGGGTGAGTCATGATGATGGCAGAATTTTCACGTTGTACAGGGGAGTAAAGGGAGAAATGCTTTTTGCTGGGAGAAGTGCTGAACACATTGGTAAAGCAATTCTTTCGGAGGGACTGGTGGGCTCGCTGGAGCACGCCATTTACCTCGGAAGAGAGCTAGAGAAAGCTGAAGTATGTCTGAAGCTCGGCAAAAGCTACGTTCAAGACGTGGACGTTTTCGGTGGTTGGCATGAGTAATCTGCCTGATGTCCAAAACGAGAAGTCCCGAATACCTGTATCGCTCGACGAAGTAGGTATAACAGGACTAATAAAACGAGTTAGAATAGTCAAAGGGAGAAGCGAGATTTCTCTAATTCCTAAAATATCCGTTTTTATAAACCTGCCTAGGGAGCAGAGAGGAGTGCATCTTTCGAGGAGTAGTGAGACTATTGAGAGCATAGTGGAAGACATAACGTATTCCCCCGTTGGAAGCATTGAGGAGCTTTGCAGGAAGATGTTAACACGCCTCTTGGAGAAACATGACTACGCTGATAAAGCAAGGGTACTCCTAGAGGGGCCGGTGGTGCTTGACGTGAGAGCTAGTGAAAGCGAGGTTAAACGCCAGAAGGCATACATGCTGCACGTTGAGGGCAAGGCTGTTAGGAAAAGCGGAAAAATCGAGACAAGAATTTTCTTGGGCGTGGATGTTGAAGGTATGACTGCTTGTCCCTGCGCCCAGGAGCTGGTGAAGGATTACGCTGAAAGCGTTATCAGAAAGAGGACTGAAGAACTATCATTAAGTGAGGATGCCATACGCAAGATTCTCAGCTTGGTTCCGCTTGCATCCCACAGTCAGCGCTGCATAGGTTCCCTCACCGTAGAAGTGAGGAATAGCAGCATAGATGTCTCTGAGTTGGTTAAAATAGTTGAGGATTCGATGAGTGGTGTTATACATGACGTCTTAAAGAGGCCTGACGAAGCCAGCTTGGTTAGACTCGCACACCTAAACCCTCTTTTCGTGGAGGACGTTGCGAGGCTAATCATACTGAACGCCTTAACAAGGCTCAACCAGCTCTCAGACGAAGACATTATAGAAGTTAGGGTGGAGAGCATCGAGTCAGTTCACCCCCATAATGCCGTAGCCTATAGGCGCGCCAGAGTTGGAGAATTGAAAAAAGAGCTTCAGGCTGGCGGTAACGCTTGATAATGGAAGGCTTCTTTATAGAGGACATTGACGGCCTTATATTTGACGTTAAAGGATTACTTCATCCACCAGATAGAGTCATAGCATACCTGCGTTACTTCCCAGATAGAGAAGGAGAACGAGAAAGAAGAGGGGTGAAATACCGTAAAGTTTACTCGCTTGCGGAGAGGGACACCGTACTCAAAACCAAAAAGCCAGAATACCTTTACTTTGATCCTGTCTTCGGCATTGTTTTAGAGGGCGTTCCACGGGACAGAATAGTGAAAGTCTACGACCCACGGGAAAAACTTTCCCAGCTTCTAGGAGAGGAGGAAAGGAGCGGACTAGAAGAGGCAGCTGTTCACCTTGCACTTGAAATAGCTAGGAAAGCGGGGATACCCCTAAGCAGCATAGGCGTATCGGGCTCCATGCTTGTAGGATTAGCGGGAGAAGGGTCCGACGTTGACCTAGTGGTTTTCGGTGAGGTGAACTCCCGGAAAGCATACAGGGCTGTCGGCGACCTCATGGCTGAAGGAGGAGACGTCAAGGCTTATGATGAATTCGGACTGAAGCGCCTCTACGAGTTTAGGCTTAAAGACACTACTATGAGCTATGAGGAGTTTGCAAGAAGTGAACGGCGAAAGCACATGTCGGGCCTAGTTATGGGATACGACTTCTTTCTTCGCTTCGTGAAGTTTCCCGACGAGTACGGTGAGTCCTATGGGGAAAAGAGGTATACGCCTTTAGGCTACGCGTTAATTGAAGGTGTCGTCTCCGACGACTCGGACGCCATTTTCACCCCCTGCCGCTACGTTTTGGAGAAAGTGCGCGTATTGGACGGTGTGACGAAACCCGTGAATGAAGTGTTCTCGCTGAGGGGGCGCTTCAGCGACCAAGCCAAAGAGGGAGAAAAGATAATGGCGAAGGGTAAAGTTGAGGCCGTTACGTCTGAGGAGGGTGAGTGTTTCAGGCTTGTCATAGGAGGAGAAAGAGGCGACTTTCTTATAGTTAAGAGGTGAGTTTGGTGAGGGCTGAACGCGATAGGGACTTTCTAAAAACGGGCGAGGGCTTCTTTTTCTGTGTCGTCGGTTACGAGCACCCGCCGGACAGGACGCTGGCTTACCTCAAGTACGTTCCAAACCCCTCCGGAAAGTGGGGTAGCTCCACACGCTTCCACAGAGTTCTTGCAAGGTATGATGCCGCATCCGTCGCAGACACCTTCTCAATACTGAGAGACCACCCGAAATACCTTTTTTACTCTGACGTCTACGGTATAACTTTCTCAGCTGTTCCCAGGAGTGAAATAGTAGAACGCTACCATCCTGAAGTAAAGGTTGCGAGTTTACTTGTAAAGGAAGAACTTGACCCGTTACAGTCGAAGGCTCTTTCCCTGATCCAGCTATTGTCCAGTGAAAGTGAAGTCCCAGTAGAGAAGTTTGGTGTAACCGGCTCCATATTGATAGACATCCATAACCCCTCCTTCTCGGACATAGACTTAACGGTTTACGGAAGAAAGAACGCCTTACGGGTGAAGGAAAGCATCCTAAACTTGAGGAGGGAAGCCGTTACGCCTTTTATGGGCGATGCGGCTGAAGAGTGGATCCGCAAGAAGGAAGGGGTCTTCCAGCTCTCGAAAACACAAGCCAAGAAGATACTGGAGCGAAAATGGAACATAGGGTTCTATGAAGGTACAAGGTTTTCCATTCATCCTGTAAAGGAGGACGCTGAAATAAATGAAGTCTACGGTGAGAAGATTTACAGGAGTCTTGGGTTCTGCACTATTGAGGCGACCGTTTCGTCTTGTAGAGATGCGCTTTTCCTGCCTTGCCGCTACGAGGTTGAGGACGTCGTCTTCCTGGAGAGAGAACCGGTTGAGGGCGTGAGAGAAGTTACCTCATATGAAGGTCTTTTCTGCGACATTTTGGAGGAGAGTGAAAGGATAAGGGTGCACGGTAAGCTAGAAAGAGTTGAAGGGAAGGGCGAAGAGTACTACCGTGTGCTGGTCGGATCTCAAGAGGCTAACGCGAAGGACTTCATACATGTTCTATGAGCTATACGCGTCTCTCAGCAATTTCTCTCCATCTTTAACGAAGGATTCCCATAGCGCTTGGGCTTCTTTTACGTTGCTTGAAGCTGGGAGACTTGAGAGTAACCTTAAGAAGGCCCCTATCAAGGGATGCTTTATCAGGTGTAGCTCCTCAGATGTAACGTTAATGTAGCTCACCAGCGCCGACTCAACTTTAACAGGCTTACCCGTTATATCCTTCAAAGTGACACTTCCCCCATCAACCTTGACATATACTATGTCGCTTGCGACTTCCCTCTCGCCGTCACGTTCTACAACCTTGACCCTAAACTCGCACAAACCTTGACACCCCCATCTGCTACACGCCCCGGTAAACGTTAAAAAGCTTTTTAACCTTGAAACTTGAGTCTTAACTGTCATCTCCTCAGTTAAAAGTGGGGGAGACCGTTGTCCAGTAGGGAATACCATCCCTGCACATTCCACCCTAAGTATGCGGCAACCGGGCGGTGCATAAAGTGTAAGCGCCTTTTCTGTAAGGTATGCCTTGAAAGAGTTAAAGACGCCACGGGAGAAGTGTGTATAGAGTGCCTCACACATGAAGACCTAGCTAGGCGGAGTAGCGTGAGGCGCATGTTAACCCTTTACATAGCAGGGTTTGTTGCAAGCATAGCCATAATAATGAATGGCCTTCAAAGCCAGTACCCCCCTATCCTTCAAATGCTTCTCGCACCAGACTTATCATTCATGATCTTCTTGCAGTGGTATACCCAAGGTAGAACACCCATCGAAATGGTTTACTTCGCCCTCGCGGCTATGGGTGGCTTCGCCGTATTTGCCGCCATGGAATTCAGGAATGCTCGCAACTTAAGAAGGAAACTTTTAGAGCATGGTTTCTGTCCAAACTGTGGAAGAGTACTGTTCGGAAACACAAAGTGCCCCAAATGTGAAAGGGAGCTACCTGATAAACCTCCAGAGTATCCTGACGTCGAGTGGCTGAGGAACTACCTGAAGATGGAGAAGCGTAAGGCGGTTAGCCCTGAGCTTCTAAAAGAGAAAGAGAAGCGTCTCAGGTCAAAGTACAGGAGAAGAAAGCCGAGGAAAATCTAACTTCACTGTAGGCTTGCATCGGGGTTCATTAAGACTTCTGGAGGAGACCTGAAAAAGGCTAAGCTTGCTATGGCGCCTATGATGCCTCGTCTACCGGTAACCTCATAAACATTAATGCCAGCCCTCTTAGCAACCTCTTCCGCCTCCTCCACGGTGACCTCCATTCTTCTCACCCTGTTAGCGAAGACCTTCAGCTCGTCGGGAATCGTTAACCCCTTCAGGACCGCTATCGCTGTGTTGTCCGAGTAAGTTTCGTTTTCCACTATACTTATAACTTTGCTGACCAGCGAGCTCACCCTATCAGAGGGCGCCGCGACTTCTATGAAGCTCGCAGCGTTCCCCGCAGTTTTATATTTCACATTAGGGTTTAAGAGGACAACCTTGTGGCTTATTCCCTCGACAAATCCCTCAAGGCTCTTCAGCAAAGATAATGCCAGCGCCCATGTGGCTCCGGACTCAGCGGTATCCGTGTCGTCTATCCCTATGGTCAAATGTTCAAGGCAATCCGTGGCGATAACCCCTCTAACATATCCCTCCCTCTGCTCCACCCTCAACTCCCTTACGCCCTGAGCAAACATCATAGTCTCTGTCAGTGCATGCGCTGGCCCCCCAACTGCTCTAATGGTTTGAAGCACCTTCCCGCCTGACACCTCCACTTTCTCAACAGCCATAGATGCCCCTGAGGCAACCTCCCTCTCTTCTCCGAGAACAGCGAGCTCCCTTAAGAATGGCCCCTCATATCTCGACTCCAATATGGCGCCACCAGCCTTAGAATGCTTAAAGGCACAAAAAATGACCGCGCCCTCACTGCTACACTCATGATATATCTCAACGAGACCATTATCGAGGTCTACGCTGGTGAATATGCGTTTACATGCTTGGTACGGGAAGACCTCCCTCTCCACGTAAATGTACCTTGCCGGTTTACGCCCGACAGCTTCCTCAACAACGGCAACTAATCCCTCATCAACGAGGCGCCTTATCCAGTCTTGGACAGTGGTTCGGGGAAGCCCAGTCTCATCAACTACATCCTGTATCGTAAAGCTTCCATTCTTCAAGGTTAAACTCCTAACTAGCCTCAGGCAGAGAGCTCTTCTCCTAAGAACCTTTGACAACCCTTCACTCACCGCTTCCGTCTATTCAGTCTTGATAAGAGAAAGAACTTTGTCCCAATCTATCTTTCTCTCCCTTTTGCACTTAGCGCTTAAGGGGCATGAGGGACACACGGTAAAGTAAATGTTCGGGTCATTCTTCTTCCTAAGGGTGCAAACGTATCCGTCTTTAACGAGCTGGTTAAGTATAGCTTTAAGCGCGTCAACACCCATTTTAACGTGGAAATCTATTTCGTCGGGTGTCTGCGGCTTCTTGATTATATACAAGTACTCGAGAAGTATCGCTTTGTCGTCACCATAATCTCTCTTAAGCACATCGAAAACAGTGTAAAACTTCTCTTCCAGTGGCGCCGCTTTTTCAGCCTCAGCCGCCTTTTCCATCATTTGGGAGCGGATAAGTTGAAGCTGAGCCGATACGCCGTTCATGCGATCTAAAGCTCCTCTCAGCGAGCTCAACCCCTCAGCTATTCTCTCCCTCTCCTTCATTATTGCTTCCATTTTTTCCTCGATTTCTTTCTCTTCCCTGAAGAGCTTCTCTAGATCATCCAGAGCTCTTTCGTTTTCCCTCGCTTTCTCCGCCACCCTGACCTCTTCGTCATATCTCGTCTCAAGCAGCGTCCTCGCTTTCTTTTGCTGGTCACCTATTACCGCTAGTTTCTCTTTTAGGCTCACAATTCTTTTTTCAACTTCCCTAGTCGCCTTCTCCAGAATACTACTGTAGAACCCGATCAACGCTGGAAATCCTCCCTCCCTTTCTTGAAGCATAGCGGTTGCCTCGTCAATAATTAAGTCTCTAAAAACATCCTTCTCAACGTCGTTTTCTACTATAACTCCAAGGAGAAGCACGTTTTCGCCTTTATTAACAGCCCCGAAGAGAATGCTTTCCCCATTAAC
>JAHLWW010000088.1 GCA_019057715.1 Candidatus Jordarchaeum sp. JNZ_1113 | reverse complement strand
CCCCGACACTCTATTAAAAACAAACTGAGAACGAAACTATAAAATGGTGCGGGGGGTGGGATTTGTTCCCGCAGCAACGGATTGAACCCACGAACGCCTACGCCCACCTGGACTGCGCGACAGGATTCTGAGTCCTGCCCCTATAGCCGCTTAAACTTTGACTTAGCCTGCAGGCGCATCTGGCTTGGGTACCCCCGCATCTACCGCCAATCACCTTCATTATGGCTTCCTCAAAAATTTTTTGATTTTTAACTCTTAATGTTTGCAACAGTTTTCTCCGCGATGAGCTCCGCGACTCGTTCAGCTTTCCGTTTAAGCTTTTCTGTTATGTACCCTTTAATGAATGCTTCTTCGAGAGCGTTTTTGTCTATTATTTTTACGGTTCCGTTAGGGAATTGTATGACGTCAATCTCCAAGTCTATATATCTGATCCTATTGGGATATAGCTCTATGGGTGTGTTTATGTTGTAGAATGTTCCTTTAAGTTCTCCTTTTTTAGAGTAGTATTCCGTTTTGAATGTCCATTCCCCAACTTTTACTTGAGTTATGCCGTAGTCTCCGGCTTCCTTTGGTATGTTTAAGCCGTCGTAGTATCCCCCCGCCGTAAAACTTCTCTTTATGATCATCTCTTGATGGTCTCTCTTTTGAAGGAGCTTTCCATGAAGGAGTATTACTTTTCCATTGAGTTTCACGTGTTCAAAGCGTACTTCATCGTTTTTGAAGGCGTTATCAATGACCATTTTTTGGAGTAATTGGCTTGCTTCTTCGCGTAGTTCTGGATGTCTTGAAATGAGTTCCTCTGCGAAGTCTACTATCTGTGCCACATCACTTCCTAACGCCTTATAGTAATGGTGCCCATTTATTGTCGGAGCGACTCTCTCCCTTATGTTGTCTAGCTGTCTTTTGATACTCGCTGGAAACTCAGCGATCACAGTTTCATCACCCTCCCTTACTAGTGTTGGCTCATCTAAATCCGCTGAGATGTCTAAAATCCTCCTCATTTCCTCTTCTAGCTCCTCTATTTCTTTTGCGATTAGTGAGAGGTCTGCTTTTCCCGCCGCCGTCCTAAATATTACCCCCATGCCTGCCGGCTTCATCTTATTGCCAAGATGGTAGAGGATGTCACGTACCTCTCTATTTCTGATTTTGTTACTTATGCCAATATGCCCACCGAAAGTTAAGACCACATATTTCCCTGCGATTGCTATTTCTCCGGTTGCTTGCGGTCTAGGGTCAACTTCATACACTCTCAGGAGCTGTACTTCCCCTTCTTCTCTAGCTTTTTCATTTACGGGAACTTTTAGACACCCGATATCCGCTATTGCTTTTTCATCGTACTTTTTGATTATGCGTCCTACATAAATGGCGTTTAAGTTAGCTTCTGCTTTACGGATAATCACATCTTCCAGCCCTTCTCTAATAACACTGACTACTTTTCCCAACGGTTCCCTTTCACCAGTTATAATTACTCCCTGCCTGTTCTTCGTGTCATAAACCTCTACATTTGGAGGGTTCATTGTTCTTTCAATTTTTAGTCTTTCAGCCAGTATAGCTGAACTTTGAGTTATTGAGAAGCCATGTTCTAGGAAAAGTTTGGAAAGTGCTGTAGCGTATATCCCTCTGACTCTAATTTGTATCTCTTCTCCCAATCAGGATACACCTCTACTCTTCAATCCGCCTCTTGATAACGAGAGAAAATAAATGAAGTGTTCTGCTTGACCTCTCGTTTTCACGTAATTTTATACTTACTCGTCCCTTACAGTTTCTAAGATTGATACGGCGCTCCATATTTTCGTTCTGCTGTGTAAGGGGCAGTTTGGGTCTTGTGAGACCTCTTCAAGTATTGATATGGCGTTTGAAGCTTTAACGGCAGGAGTATACTTTCCCTCTTTAAGAGCCTCTATTGCCTCACTTGCCGCTCTCCTAATATTTCTCGGAGTAGTCGTATCCTCTGATATCTGCTTTAAAATTGCTATCGCCTGATTCATTTTCTCGATAGAATCACTCAACGTATAACCCTCCCTGCACTTAATTGCAGGCTATGCATTCCTTCCTTTAAAACGGAACTCTTCTACGTGTTTTCTTATTCCTCACCTATCTCAATTAAAGTGTGGACTATTTTTGTCTTACGCTACAATCTGCCTTAAACTAGTCTTCTTCCCTAAAAAGCACTTACCTTTGAAAAACGTTTATTTTTTATTAAGAGCTCCGTAGTATCTGGGAGTATCTAACAAATTATTGTCTCGGTGGTTTTCTTGGAGTCTGAAGATTTGCAGAAAATGGTTGACATGTTACGACGTGGCGCGACGTTGCTTTCTAAGTCGTGTCCCGTATGTAACTCCCCCCTATTTAAGGTGGACGGGAAAATATGGTGTCCAACATGTGAAAAGCAAGTTGTTGTGATAAGAGAGGGAGAGCCGCCTCCCCCAGAGTTAAGTAGCTTGCTACTCGCCAGCTTGGCAAATGCAATCTATGAGAAGCTCAGAGGAGTAGAAGCACGCATCAGGGAAGCTAGAGACGCTGATGAGCTACAAGAGTCATTAAGACTTGCTGTTGGACTACTAGAAGTTTTAGAGCGAATAAAACGCTTAACTTAATTCTTCTTCGTTGTACTCGGCTTGGATGATCTTCCTTATTCGTTCCGCCTTCTTTTTTCCTATACCTTGAACTTCCATGAGCTCCTTCTCATTAGCAGTGAATACTTTTTCAACACTCTTAAACTTCTGAAGTAATCTTTTAGCTAAAATATGATCTACGCCTGGTAAGGCCGCTACCAAATGCTCCTGTAGCTCTTTTATTGTGCCTGGCTTTTTGATTCCAATCCGTATTCCCTTTCTCCCCTCTTCTCTTTCTCTTCGAGCCACAGTCTTAATTACCTCAGCGGTTTCTTTAGCGTTTCTCGTCCAAAAAATTGGCGTTTTAAAGTCTAATGCTATACTTACTAACGCCCCTCTGATCGCTTCAGCCTTCACACCTCCTCTCTCATACAAGCCTTCCCCTTCTATTATCAAGAGGGGAGCTTCATAGGTCCTTGAGAGGTCGGCGATCTGCTTGAAAACACGCTGGTCTATGATTGACTGCACGAAATCGGTAGCCGTCTTACGCTCTATGCACACTTTCTCCGAAACAACGTAGTCGCCAACATCTAGCTTCGTTAAAATAACCTCAACTCCAAGCCTAGCCAGCTCCTGAACAACAGGGCTCCCCCCCTCCCTCACATCCGCATAAACGGTTAACCTGTCTTCCTTTGGAATATATTCCTCCAAAGTGGCTTGCTGATTAACCTCCACCCTACTTTCTAATCCACCTCCTTTTCTCTCCAGCTCTCTTATGACTCCACGCATATTCTCCTCCCTCCACTTCACTGACCAATAGTATTTCTCGTCCATAGTTCCCTTAGCTATAAGGAAGACAACCCTTCCCGGCCTACGCCTACCGGTCCGTCCCTTCCTCTGAACGAACCTTATAGCGCTGGGAGTAATGTCATAGAAGACTACTAAGTCACACTCGCTGACATCAATTCCCTCTTCAGCCACACTAGTGGCAACCAACACATTAAACTCTCCCCTTCTAAACCTTTCAAGAACCTCAGCTTGCTGCCTCTGTGTAAGGCCGGTAGCGTTTCCTCTGTTACCTTGCCCAACTATCCTGTCAGCGTTAATTCCATCCTCACGGAGCTTCTTCAATATGTCGTCTACTGTGCTTCTAAACTGCGTGAACACTATCACCCGCGACTCTGGTTTGCCAGAGAGTTGTTCTTTAACGACGTTGACAAGAACACCAAGCTTAGGGTGCGTCATCCCTTGAACGCTCATTGCTGCCACTTCGCTCCTTACAGATGCTACGAGCGGATCTTCAAGAAGATTCATCAGTCCTCTCCCTCCCTTAATCCGAGCCCTTTCATTCATCCTCTCAAAGTACTTATTGAGGGCACTAATCCCCTGAGTCTCCAAAATTTCGTGAGCGTGAGCAAGCCTAATGGCGCCTGAGACCGCTGCTAAACACTCGTAATCCTTCTCGCTTTTCTCTTCTTTTCTCAAAAGTAACTCTTGAAGCTCTAGAAGCTCTCTTCTAGTCCACTTTTTCTTTGCCTGAACATACCCTGCTTCCCTCAAAATATTCATTAGTCCCTTAATGGCCTCTTCAAGCTTTGCTTTTGCGCGTAACATTTCTGGGGAAAGCGTTACGTTAACCCATTCAACCTTAACTTTTTTAACATAAGGTGCAACGTCAGGGCTTCTTTCAGTTCGCGCCTCAACAAACTTTATGCTTAGAGCCCTACAGACATCCAGAACCTTTTCCCTTTGAGAACCGGGTGACGCGGTGAGTCCCAAGATAAGAGGCTTCTTCGCCTGCTTCAAATACTCCTCTGCTATGAAAACGTACGGGTAATCGCCTACCGCTCTATGTGCTTCATCAAAGACCAGGAGAACCCAGTCTGAAGCATCCACTCGCCTAGCTATCAAGTCGTTTCTAACAACCTGCGGAGTTGCTATGATGACTTTTGCCATCCGCCATATGTTTTCCCTCTCCTCCGGCAACGTCTCTCCAGTGCAAGTTCTCACGGCGTCCTCAGGCAATTTTAAGATCTTTTTGAAAGTTTCTGAGTGCTGGACAACTAAAGGCTTCGTGGGAGCTAGAACAACAACTTTCCCCCAATCGTATTTAAGTAACCTTTCCGCAGTCAAGATCGCCGCGATAACGGTCTTACCTAAACCCGTAGGGAGCACCACAAGCGTGTTACCCTGCAAAGCCTTAGAAAATATGTTCCTTTGATACTCTCTAACTTCAACGCTTCCTTCCCTAATAAGAGGGTGCATAAACTGCTCCGAAGAATGCATGCTCTCCTTCATTTTCTCCTTCCCATCTGAAAACAGAACATAATTCCCAAAAACACTTCGATGCTCTCCAGATAATATCTAATTATAAAATCATCCTTCCCATTAATTTTCATCACTCTTGACCATAATGTTTTTACAGGTGAAAATGATGGAACTGGCTGTTATGGGTCAAGGCCGCGAAAATCTTTCAGGTGTCCATTGTGAATTATACGAGCTTAATGTTCCAGGCGACCTTGTAGGGAAACTGGTTATTGACGGAGCGGCGAGAATAGTGGGAATAGTGCGAAGCGTTAAGCTCGTTTTGCCCCCGGCAAAAATTGAAATAGTGGTTAAGGGGTTAGAAGTTGAGTTCTCGGTGGACGTCTCTAATGTCAGTGCTGTTGGCAGCGTTGTTCAACTGAAGAACGTTGCCAAAGAAGCTGAACCATTAGAACTAAGAGACGCTCAAAGGCTGAGGAAGGAGCTCATAGAAGAGATAAGAACAATGGCCTCAAACATATCTTAAAAGGGGAATCTAATCAAGCACCACTGTTAGCGTAAATCGCAGTACACCTAACCTCCATGCACTTAGAACAATGGGCGCATCTATCCTCAAGTATCCATGCCATCCCCCAATTAATTAGAACAGCCTGTCTTTTACAGGCAGAAGCACACTCGCCGCAGCCCACACACCTCAACGCCTTAACCACAACATGAGCAACACGCCGCTTAATTTCATCTATCCCCTCCTCTGAACCGCTGGAAATCGTGAAGCTTCCATCCTCGAGTATCCTTGCCTCTCCCCACCTACAAGCAACAGCGACCTCACCTATACTCGTACTGACCTCACCCATTACGTTGGCAATGTTTTTGATACGTGAAAGGTCCAAAGGAGAGTTGAACCGTCCGGAAAGAATTGTTCTCCCGTCTCTCTCACCTCTTTGTCCGATGCAGTATGTAATCTTTTTTCCTCCAGCTGGTCTCTCAGCAAGCATTACCCCCAATTGCTTAGCTAGTTCCAAATGTCCCTTCGGTAACCTTTTCCACCTCCAAAAACCATACCGAACCCATTCCTCAGGGTACCCGTATTTTTCTCTCCATTTTTCAAGAGTGCTCATCAACATTTTGTAAAAATCTTCATGTGTCTCCTTAAGCACTTCTATCTCCGAGAGCTTGCTTGCTGGACAAGGCCAACATCCTATCCTGCTAAGTCCTTTCTCGTAAAGTGAATTATACTCTACGCCCTCCCTAAATATATAGAGCCACACGTGAAGCGCAGTCCAGTTCTTGATAGGGTACGCTGCTATCTGCCCTGGAACCCAAGGGTTAACGTTAACCTTCGGCTCCCTAAACCTAGCTTCAGACTCATAACTTCTCTGCCCAATAAATGTCAGGCACCCCTCCGGAAAGTTCTCCTTAATAAGCTTCGTTAACGGTCCCAGCTTGCATCCCTTACAGCATATTCTGTAATCTCTCCCTGGAGGACCAAATTCCTCAACAAGCTTCCAGAAAACATCGCTGGCAACTTTTTCCTCCAATAAATCAACTCCTAGTTTTTTAATAAACCTCTCCGTGTAAGCTACAGTTTCAGGGAACTCTACTCCGGTATCAACGAACAGAACCTTGAAGTTCTCTCCAAGCGCTTTTTGCACAAGTAAAAGAGTAACCAACGAATCCTTTCCGCCAGAAAAAGCCACGGTCACGGGTCTACCGTAATTTTTAGCTACATTCCTAATGAAGCGTAACGCATCCTTTTCGAACATATCCAAGACTTCTTCGTTGGCCCTTACAGCATCGCTCCATGTCCCCCTATTCGTTTCTTTCCCCCTTGGCAAAATTCCTCTTTCCCTTATCTTTACAGCCACTCCTCTTTCACGCGCCAGCATTTCTCTCCCCGACTTCTTTGCCACTCCAACAGCGAAAACTTCTCCATTAGAATCAACGACAACCACGTGATCTCCAATGTTAATTTCGTGATCACAATCTAGAACACCGGGACCGAGAAGATTGGCACTCCCCTGCAGTATGCTCTCAACCGCTCCCTTATCTGCGCAAACCCATTTACCTCCTCCTTGTTGCCATATAACACGTCCTCCAGCCAGCTTCGGTAAAAACTCCCAGCTCAGTTTAAAAACGTTAAATCTAAGAGCTCCGATAATTTCTCCGTCCATAATCACTTCGTCCATGTGGTCTAAGTAGGGCACCTTGTTTAGCACCACACAGCCATCACAACACAAGTCGACTCCAAACTGGAATTTCACAACATTACGCAGAACTTCAATTTCCCTTCTAAAGGCTGGCCTCACGTCTCCCGGCGGCGAAATATCGACATCAATTCCCCTTCCCCCGCACGATGAACATTTCTCATCTAGAAGCGGAACACCACAATCCATGCACCAGAATAATTTAACAGCTCCCAAATAAACACCCAAATCGTCCACCCACAAATTATAGAAGTCTCTTCATCAAATAAAAAGGACAAATTCGATAATAATTTAGATTTGAACATTAAAAAAGAGAAAAGCTTCATGGGAGCTATTTTTCGAGCTCTTTTTCCACTATTTCGGCGTAGTTATCTGCACTTAACAAGTTTTCTTTTTCCTCTTCTATGTTTGAGGCTTCTATCACAACCATCCAGCCCTCGCCGTACGGATCGCTGTTAATAAGTTCAGGGGAATCCTCTAAAGCCTCGTTAACCTCCACGATCGTTCCACTCACCGGCGCATAAAGTTCAGACACCGCCTTAACTGATTCGATAGTCCCAAACTCGTCTCCCTGACTTACTTCGTCACCGACCTCGGGTAGCTCAACGTAGACTATCTCCTTCAACTGCTTCTGAGCAAAATCAGTGATTCCTACGCGAACCCTTCCATTCTCTATTTTAGCCCATTGGTGCGTCTCATTGTACAACAGGTCGTCAGGTATCTGTACATCATCAACTTTAACCATTTTTTTCCTCCTTATACTAATTTCAGGTTTAGCTTCTCGAGTCGTTTACCTCATAAAGCTTTCGTTTCTCTACAAGTTAACTCTCCTATGTGATCCCTGACTTTACCTGAACCATGTTCACAACACCTTAGAAAAAAAGCCTCCTCATCAATGAGGAAGGCTGCTTTCTTCACATTCTTCACGTCTTCATTATGAAGTCCTTAGCAGTAAAGCCCCCACCTTTAGGAGGAAGCTCTGTTATTCAGCGGGAGTATGAACCGTTGTCGGATAGTTAACTTTTTATCACTATCCGTTCCACCTCGGCTAAAGCC
>JAHLWW010000087.1 GCA_019057715.1 Candidatus Jordarchaeum sp. JNZ_1113 | reverse complement strand
CCCCCATCCTTTTTTATTCCGCCTATTGTTATTAGCTGGCCGAAGCCCGAGTTGATCCCTTGGTTCCCTATTTTGCCCATGTAGTCGTAAGCGTAGTTGTGCTTCACCCAGAAGCACTGGAGAAGCTCCTTCGCCATCTCCCTCGTAAGCCTACCCTTCTCTATGTCCCTCTTGTAGTATGGATACATGTACTGGTCGAGCCTCCCATGGGATAGCCCTGGTCCCGGGTAGCTCTCAGCGGCCATCACGAGCATGTGCGTGAACCAGACCGACTGCAAAGCCTCCCAGAAGGACTCGGCAGGCTCCCATGGAACCTTCCTGCATATTCTGGCTATCTCGAGTAGCTCAGCCCGCCTTCCCTCATCCTTCTCTTTTTCCGCTAGTCTTTCAGCCTCCTCAGCGTATCTCTCAGCAAACCTTTTGACGGCTTCGACAGCTATCACCATGGCCCTCACGTAGTCCTTCTTCGCCTTATCCCTGTGCTTATCCATCCAATGGAGGAGCTCGTCCCTTATCCCTCTGAACCCCTTCTCGAGAACCTTCCTGTAGTTTGGGATTATGTGTCCCGGTATGGCGCCACAGTTCATAACGCCTAAGTCGGAGAGCTTAACCATCCTTCTAAACCAGCTCTCCTCAGCCTTCCTCCACTTTTCCGCCTCCTTCTTTGTGAAGCACTTTGAGAGGGCAGTGTTGAAGTTGAAGCCGACTATTAGCTCACCGTCAAGTATCCTAACGGGGAGATACTCCTCGATCACCTTTCTAAAGAATATAGCCCTCCTGACGGGCAGGCTCTCCCTCCAGAACTCCTCGGGGAGTTCAACTCTGACCGCTATCGTTTTGAGCGTGTCCCTCATCGCAGGGAGGAAGGGGAACAGTTCAGGAACTACTCCCCAATCATGGTAAGAAAACACTTCGTCCCACGGCGTCCCAGTAGTGTAAGCGATCACCTCGTTGGTGGGTCTCGTTTCGAATGAGAAGTACTCGCTCCTAAGCTTTCTAACCCTAGCGGAGAGCTTCTCGGAGGGAGCCCAAATTCTTATCATTTAAACCACAACCAAAAGCGTGCTTATCAACGTCTAAAATTAGGGTTCACTTTGATTTTAAACGTTTTTCCAGACTGCTGCACGGGTAAAGCGGGCGAAGCAATTCCAGCGTAGACTTGTCTCGGTTACCACCTTCTTAGGTCATTAATTCGCCTTGTTTTTTCGTATCAGCCCGGTTTGGCGGCTTCGCCGACGTTTGACCGCAACCTTTAAGGGTGAATTACGTAAAGTATTTCATGGTGGTGTTCTTGTCTGTAATTACGATCAGAGTTCCTGACGACTTGAGAAAGAGGATGCGCCGCGTGAAGGTTAACTGGAGCGAGGAGATAAGGAGGTTTATTGCTCAGCGCGTTGAGGAGGAGGAGCGTAAAGAAAACCTTGAAAGGGCCATCAAGATGCTCAGGGGGAGAAAGGGTGTCGAGAAAGGTTTCTCGGCGGCGTCTGTGAGGGAGGACCGTGAATGTGGTTGACGCCTCATCCCTCGCCAAGGTTCTTCTACAGGAGGAAGGGTGGGAAGAAGTCGACCTGACCGATAGGACGGCGACACTCGACCACGCGCTTATAGAGACTCTCAACGCCGTGTGGAAAGCTGCAATACAAGGAAGGCTGAGCGAGGAGGACGCCATGGAGAGAGTCGAGGCGTTGAAGCTCATCGGCAGCGGGCTCCTAGTCTTCAAGGCTCAAGATTACTTCAAGCGATCGATTGAGATAGCCCTAGCAGAAAAAGTCACGGTTTACGACGCAGTATACATAGCTCTCGCCGAGCAACTTGGAGCAGAACTTCAAACCTCAGACGCCAAACAGTTTCTAGCAGCTAAAAAGTATGTGAAAGCAAAACTCATAAAGTAAATGTGAAGTGCCAATTGCTGCGACGTGAAGCCAACTTGCTCCCAACTTGGGTTGTCGGCTCCCAAGTCCTTTGGAAAGGGAAATGGTCAGCAACTCTGGCTGATAGTCTCTATCTCCTAAGGCTACTGATTCTTTGGGCTCGGTCCATATGAGTTTTAGTTTGAGTTCTGGAAACAATTACTGGATTTTCTCGAAGTCTTCGTCTTTTGACCATAGCTCTAAGTTGTAGGTTACGGTGTTGCCGCTATGTAGACGTCGTTTTCACTTACGCTGATCCCCCCTTCTCTTATTGTGTAGTGTTATCCAGCCCTTGACGAGCTCGATAACCAAGTTTATTGCTGAGTCCACGTAGTGCTTGGAGAAGCTCCAGCCGCCAGTAGTTCACGCCTAAGCCTCCTCCTATCCTCCTCGGTGAGGGTTAGGTGGGCTTTGCTTGAGAACTTCACGTGGGGGTAAGATATATACTCCAACCCTCGGCTTGACCTTAAAGTAATCCTCGATTAGGCCTTTTGGAGCCTCTACTGGGCCCGTAGCCTTTGACTGCTTCCATGTTTTTCGCCCTCGCTTTTAGGGTGGTTGAGCTTGCCGGTGGGGGCTGACCGCTTTAATATCCCCCTTTCTTCTGCCACTTCCACGAGGTCTTAAATGTCGTGCCGAGCTTCTTGGCAACCTTGGAGGGACGTAGGAGTTATTCCTCCATCAAGGTGATGGAGGAGTTAGAGCACCATTTAATTTATCTATCCAAAACTGCTAACGAGGGCAACGAAATAGCTGATAAGGGGAAATTAGAGTTTGGGATCCTGGAGCATGCATCTCCAAGTTGACCTTTTTTTGATTGGTTGCAGAGCCTTTTTTAAACTTAGAATTTATCTAATTCATGGTGAGAAATATTCTTGGTGGGCTTAGGCATGGAAGGGTTGTCGTTTGAGGAGCTTATGGGGCGTCTGGATGCGGCCTCCCGGGAGCTGAAGCGGTTTTTCGGGGGGGCTTACGCTGGGCTGATGCTTTTCGGAAGTTGGGCTAGGGGTGAGGCTGGGGAGAAGAGTCCTCGTAGTGTTAAGGGGGGCTGAAGGGTTAAGGGTTAGGGGTGAAGTCTACAGGGTTTTGGCTAGGCATGTTGGAAGGCCTCTTACTCTAGTGGACGTCGAGCTGAGTGAGGTTTCAAGGGATAACTTTGAGGTTACGCCTCTGCTTCTCAACGCGCTCTATGATGGTGTGGTGGTCTACGATGAGTTTGGAGTTCTTGGGGCGCTTAAGCAGAAGACCGCCAAACTAGTCAAAAAAGCGCGCCTAACAAGGTACAGGACGCCAGACGGGAAGTACGGGTGGAGGAGGGTTGACGGAAAACCCTTGGAGGCTGTGGAGGTTTGAAGTTTAACCCAGCCAACGAGGTGTCCTACAGAGCTAGGCTCGCCGCCCGCTACTTGGAGGAGGCAGAGGATGCGCTCAGGCGGCGAGATTACAGGGGGGCTGTAGCTTCATCTCAGCTTTCCACTGAAAACTCGGCTAAGGCTGTCATCGCCTTGTTTAGTATACCCAGCTGGAGCCATGACCCTTCCCACGAGCTTCTCGAGGTCCTACACATGTTGCCAGAAAACATGAGGAGACTGGCTGAAGAGCTCGCGGAAATTGCAAGGCAGCTTGCCCCCGAGCATGGAAGAACCACGTATGGTGAACCCGTAAAGAGACTTACACCATGGGACATCTACGATGAGGAAAGCGCTTCAGAAGCCCTTTCAAAGGCCACCAGAGCCCAAGAAATAATGAACATGATACTTAGCAAGATGAGGACATAAACCCTGCGAAGAAGACCTGTCTGAATCTTCGTTGGGCCCCTCGGCGGCACTTACTTCATCCACTAAACTGAAGCTTAGCATGCACGAGGAGCCCAGCTCAAAAACAGCTTTCTCCGGTCATCCTATCAGATTTTATGTTTCCAACTAAACCTTTGCCAGCGGTGGTTTCCCTCGCATCTCCAAAGGGACGAGGAATTGTAACAGTGCTCCCTCCATACCCCCTAGTCATATCAAAGATGTTTCTGTTCTCCCATTTAATCTTCCGCTTCGTGCGCCTCGGCTCCCTGTTTCACCCTCGCTTTCTTCGACACTTGACTGCCTCGACGCATATAACCTTCTCTTCTTCTCTCAAGTTTCCCTTTAGAGCTGTGTTCCCCTTAGCTTTTCTACAAGCTCTGATGTTTTGATGGCGCCTCGCTTGAGTAAGTCTGCATCCTCCGAGACCAATATTAGCTTTTCCACCCTGCTGACGTAGATATATGCGGCGTCGTAGAACGTCAGTTTCTCCTCGACGGCTAACTCTACAACTCTTGTCCAGCTGTCCCGGACGTCTAATAGCTTGATGCTCTTGAGGAACTCGTGGAGGAGCTGCGCTACTGGCTCCACCCTCCTCACCCTTCCTGTTAGGGCCTCTTTCCAAAGGGCGTTTCCCACCTCGTAGGGCGTAAGGGTTAAAGCTACCAGCCTACTAACATGGTCAAAAACCTCATGCCCCAACTGGAGTATTAGGGGGAGAAGAGCTGATGCATCCAGCAAGTACTCTGCCACCACATCACCTCTTATCCCTAGACTCCCTTACCGCCCTCGCCCAGTCCTCAGCGGTGAAGTCGATGTTCCTCAGAGCCTCTTCGAGCAGCCTCTTAAGCTTCTCCTTCTTCACTCTCCTGACTTCACTCTCGATCGCCTTCTCGACCACGCTCCTCAAGTCTATCCCAAGTTTCTCTGCTTCCTCCTTAAGCTCGCGCTTAACCCTGACGGACACAACGGAAGTAGCCAGGACCACCACCTCTCCGAAAAGTAGAGTATACATGCATGTATAAAAATATTTTGTAAACAAAAAATTGTAGACAGAGCCATGTCTAGGCGGTGGAAACCGTAGCGGCATTCTTAAGCCATAGCCTACGAAGACACCGCAGAGAAAACTTAACGCTCCATTTCACCGTGGAGACAGGCGAACCAAAGAAGTCAATGTTCACTTGCTGGTTGCTACGTCATCCGCGAAGCATAAACAAATCAACATCTACCTCTAACACGGGGGAAGCCATATAGCGTAACCTATATAAATCTACATCCTCAAGGGCTAACGAGCATCGTAAACCCAGAATGCGCACTTCACCGGATAAAACACCAGATAACTGCCTCTTTAACAGTTAAGGTTGGAAAAACGTATCGAGGAAGTAGGCTACGTTTTCGTAGCTACCGCTTTATTTTTTCTGCTGGTAGTGTGTCGAGCTCATTTATTATGTCAATGAACATCCTCGCTAGTTTTTCAAGCTGGTCCCTGGCAACCTTGTCAGGCGTATCCGTGGCGTCGAAGAGGTATACGGGCCCACTTATCAAGCTATATATTGGGACCCCATTTTTCCAGAACAAGTGCGCGTCAGTTGGCACATCTATCGGCGTCGTCGTCGGCAAGACGAGTATTCTCTCAACTCCATTCTTAACTATAGCTCTCTTTGCAACATCAACCATGACGGGGTTATCAGTCGTGAAGAGGCCTCTCGGCTCCACCTCCCCAGTCACGACCGCCACTCCCTCCTTTTCAAGGCACTCTTTGGCGACGTGCTCCACCGCTATGTCCACCAACGCCCTAGCCACAATGTCACTCTTATGTGCCTCTATGAATGCCTTCTGCCCTATCCCCTCAGCACCCCCATAAAAGTGGCCGGCCGTGAATAGGAAGACCAAGGTTCTCCTCATCCGCTTCCCCAGCTGAGCGAAGTACTTAGCTAACGCTAGGACAACAGAGCAGCCCGAAGCATCCTCTACAGCACTCTGGAACGGGCCATCATGATGAGAGTGGACGATTATGACTTCATCCGTCTCACCAGGCAGAACCCCATAAACGTTGTGCGTCACCGCAGGCTTAACTTCCGCCTTAAGCACAATCTTAGCCTTCACCCTCCCTTTGTTCAGCATTTCCTTCAGCTTCATTCCGGTCTCCCTGCTAACCCAAATACCAGGCATCGGCCTCATAACTCCATCGTAGGGGGCGTAGTAAGTTAACTCTTTCCCGAGCTTCGGGTAGTCCTCAAGTATACCGATAAACCCCACCGCTCCACGCTCGCGCGCCATCTCGTAGGCATCGTAGCCACCCTGTATGAGACCCATACCCATGCAGTTTGGGCGTATCCAAGTTGCAGGGTGCACCCAGTCAGGCGTTATGGTTTCCCCCGGGTCATACGTGAAGTACGCTATCGAGCGTAGAAGAGACACCGGAAGAGGAAGGAACCTAACGCTGACCACCACTATTTTTCCCTTCACGTCAGCCTTCCCGAAGTCCTCAGCGCGCCCCTCGCCAACATAGACTAACTCGCCCTCCAAGCCGCTGGTGGGAGCCGAGTAGGGAACATAGAAGCACGGCAATTTCGCAGCCTTCCCCCCTTCAGGCCACACCTCCAAGCTCCACTTCTTAGCCGTCCAAAGGGTTATATTTATGGGCTCCATGCGGACATCCCTAAAGCCGAACTCCAGAAGCTTGTCGCGAAGATACTTTTCAGCCTTAAGGTCGCCTTTGCTCCCCGGAACCCTTGGCCCCATGGAATAAAGGTCCAGCACCCACCGGAAAATCTCACCCTGAAAAGACACACTAGAAACCAAAACAGGTCTCCCTCCTTAAATTAAATGTAACAAGTGTGCCTAAAAAGGTTTCCAAAAAATGATCCGGAGAAGTGGACGCTAAAAGAGGAGACAAAGGAAAAATAACTGGAAATGCAATATCTATTTGAGGGAAAATGATGTCTGAGGGTTTCAGGGAGGAAGTGCTGGACTGGTGGAGGGAACAGGGCACAACCTAAGGCAGGCGGCGAAGAACATCGAAATAGAGGAATACAGCGTAGCAGCCTTCCTTTGCCATCAAGTCGCAGAGAAAGCTTTGAAAGCGCTCTACATGGCTAAGAAGGCGCGTATCCCTCCGAGGGGATATGACCTTCTTAAGCTTGGACGAGCTGTTGAGGCTGAGGAGGTTATGAGAGAGCTGAAGCTCCTTAACCCGCATTATACAGTTGCAAGGTATCCCAATGCAGCTAACACTGTTCCAAGCGAGCTCTACACGAGGGAAATGGCCGAGGCTTGTTTAGACGCCGCTAGGAGAGTGGTAGAGTGGGCGAGGCGCTCAGGAGGACTGCCATGAGTCTAAGGTGTGTGAAGCTCTCCGAAAAACAGAAGAGGGAGCTTGCCTCCTACTTGTTGAAGTTAAAGAAGTTAAACGTCACCGAGGTTTACTTGTTCGGTTCAAGGGTTCACGGTGTCCCTTTCGAAGACAGCGACCTTGACATTATAGTGGTCTCAGAGGAGTTCGGCAAGCGCAGCTTCATCGAGAACATGCAGTTGCTGAGCGAGCTGTGGGACGGCTCATTCACAATAGAAGCCTTCCCCTACACCCCTGAGCAGATAAGGAAATATAAAGGGAGAAAGGTCACGGTGACCGAGGCGCTGGAGAAGGGAATCAGGATCGAGCTCTGAGCAGCGCTCAAGGTTTACCTCGGTTTGAATGCTAAGACGCACTTCTCCTTTCTGACAACGCTCGCCACGAACCCCACGCTCCCAAGCCTAGCGGCGACACCCTTAGCCAAGTCCTTCCCACGTATAAGCTGCCCGGGGGAGCCAACATAGTGGAATAAGGAGCCGCCCGGCTTAAGCACCCTGAAAAGCTCCCTGTAAAAGTCCTGCGAGTAAAGCTCGCCAGCCAGACCGAAGCGGGGAGGGTCGTGGAGCACCCTGTCAAAGGAGCAGTCACCAAACTCACCTATGACTTCGAAGGCGTCACCATGAATCACCGTAACCTTCTCCAACTCCCGGGACCACGGATTATACTCCGCGAACCTCAGCACGGTCTCAGACTTCTCAATGCTCGTAACCCTAGCCCCCCTACGCAGAGCGTGAATAGCAGTGTAACCAAGACCCGTACACACATCCAGAACCCTATCCCTCGGCCTGACGCCGAGCACCCTAACCTTCCGCCTCGAGTCATCCCACGGAGTCATACCCAAAACCCTATGCATGTAGACGCCATTAATCTGGAGAGTCGGAGCAGACCCCTCAACCACACACCTAAGCTTGTAATACGTTTCCTCCTCGGGGCTCCACTCCTCAAGCAGCCTAACCCCCCCGTCCTCAACCACGCAGACCGAGCCATCACACCTCCCAGCAAACTCGCGAAGCACACCAACCTCAACACCGACACCATTAGGCAGAAAAGCCACACCACCCTCAACCCTAACACTGCTAACAGACAAGCCGAGGTCCAAGCTCACCT
>JAHLWW010000086.1 GCA_019057715.1 Candidatus Jordarchaeum sp. JNZ_1113 | reverse complement strand
CTCTGAGAGGGGGAGGGAGGCGTCCTCCTCCGGCTTTTTCCTTCCAACCTCGGTGATTACGGGGTAGAAGTCGAAGTCCTTGGCGGTTTGCACAAGCTTGAGCTTCTCCTCAAGGTTCATTTCGATTATTCCATTAGAAACCTCGAGCGAGCTGAAGCCGAGCTTTTTGAGGAAACTTAAAAACTCCTTGATCTTTCCCCTCGCGAAGGCTGCTTCCAAGCTGGAGCCGCCAGGCATAACTTTCACGTCAAACTCCTTGCAAATCTCAATTTTCTCCTTAACCGCCTTTAAAGGAATTAGGAGCCAAGTGCACCAGCCGAACTTCCAGAAGTCAATGTACTCGCCGGCGACATTCATCAGCTCACGCAATCCGGACGGGCTAATACCTCGATCTATAACGGAAGTTAAACCTGACAACCTAGGCTTCAACGCTCTCTCCACAGGCGAAAGCTCAAACAGCTGAGGACACATAGATATTCACCCAACCGGCAAATTCCCCTTAACGTTCAAACAGGGACCGCTTTAAAAGCTTATGCAGCGAAGACCGTAAAACGGCACCCAAACACAAAAAAGGGAAAGAAAAAGTTTTTCAGGAGGGCATCCCCCTGCTGGGGGTGGTTCCCGCCTCCGCAACGTTTTGGGAGACGAGTCATCCCAACCCTGGAAAAATTTAGGATTCACTCAGCTCAATGTCTCTCTCAGCAATCTTCTCGCCCTTATGGTCGAGGACGACCAAGTGGGCGGCGCACCCAAGTCAGCAGTCGTATGCTCTCATCACCATTTCGAGAAGATTCAAGAGCTTAGGGTCCACCTCAACCATGCTTTAAACCCCCTTGACTACTTAAACCAGGGTTCGGGCAACTTAAGCTTCTCGTGAAGCTTCTCCTCGAATACTTGCTTCGCAGTAACCAGCATCGACTTCTCAACGGCAGCAATATTGTTGTTCGTCGCCACTATAAGGTTCGCCTTCTTTATCACACCGTCATCGTCAGTCCAGTAATTGTATATCAGCGTCCCTCTGGGCGCCTCAACTATCGCTACACCATTACCCTCCTTCGGACGCACATCAGCCCGCTTAACATCGGTGCTAACTATCTCGGGGTCCTCCAAGAGTTTCTTAGCCTTCTCCACTGCCTCCATAAGCTCAATGATCCTCGCCCAGTTATAAGCTAGAGTCGCATGGCAAGGCCTCCCAACAGCGTCCCTGAACTCCTTAAGTAGCTCCTGAGCTTTGGGGGTCTCCATCTTGTCGGCAACGTTAATCCTGGCCAGTGGCCCTGCACGCCATATGCCCTCAGGATAACCTGCAGGCTTAAAGAATATGTGCGTCGCATAGGAGTGGGGAGCAACATGCTCACCAACATACTGTAAGTAATCCTTCTTCGGAAAGTCCGCCGCTATCTTGCCTTCCGGGTCCATAACTCTGACAGTCGCCTTCCTATCATAAATCGTGTGTACACCGTTAACGTTCAACCCAACATAGTAAGTCGGAACAACTCCGAGCTTCGTTATCACGTCAAGGTAACCCTCAACAACCTTCCTCGCAACGTCAACAGTGAAGTCTGTAAGCTCCTCAGCCTCACCGATGAGCTTCAGCAGCTCGTCTCTCTCCTCCTCAGTGAGCCTCTTAAACATCCCACCCGGAACTCCCGTAACCGGGTGAACGGAGCGGCCACCCACATACCGGCAAATCGTCTGGCCGATACGCATAAGGGTAATCGCCTTCTTAACGGCGTCAGGCATGTTCTTGAACACGCCCACAAGGTTTCTGACCGATGGGTCAGCGAAGGGGCCAGCCAGGAAGTCTGGGGCAGCCAAAGCGTAAAAGTGAAGTGCGTGACTCGAAATCTGCTTCCCCTGCATCAAAAGGTCTCTCAGCTTAACCGCGGCCGAAGGAGGCTCAATATCCCATGCAGCCTCAACGGCCTCCAAGCTACACACGTGGTGCGGCTCCGGGCATATGCCGCAGATACGCGGCGTTAATTGTGGGGCTTGTTCTGCTAGTCTGCCTTCGAGGAACTTTTCGAACATACGTGTTAACGTGACGCAGAACATGAGGTTATCTACGCCGCCTTTCTCGTTTAACTTAAGCACCACGTTGGCGTGACCCTCAAGCCTCGTCGCAGGCTCGATAACGACAGTTTTCTCTTCTTTGGTCATTCATCACACCCACCTACTTCTTTTTAAATACGGCTTTCGGGATTATTGATGATGGAAGCGTGAACCTGCTGAAGGTGCCCACGACGTCTTTGACTGCTTTGACGAGGTCTTCTGGGCTTACGGACTCGTAGTCTACTATGCTGGCTAGAGCACTGAGCATTTTAGCTCCTTGGTCCATTACGTTTGGACCGGGACCCATGCAGCCCTTACATGGTACCCCGGCAGACGTACAGACGGCGCCACAGCCCTCCCTAGTTGCTGGGCCCATGCATATGTAGCCCTGCTCTAGTAGGCATTTTTCGGGTTCCGGGATGCCTTCAAAGTCCCTCTTCACTTTCTTGAGCACTATGACATCTGACTTAACGCGGGGACATTCATCGCATAACGTTCTCTCTTTGAGTTTCGGCGTCTCTCCTTTCAGTAAGCTGGTAACCACGCCTGCTATTAATGGAGGTTCAGGCGGGCACCCTGGCAGGAAAAGGTCGTATTTCACGTATTCGCGGTTCGGCTTAACGTGCTCAAGCATCTTGGGCACGTGTTTGTCTGGGATTCTTCCTTCAACGACGCTTTCGGCTTCCTTGAACTTTCGGGAAAGAGCCTCCTCGATCGGGTAAAGGTTTAGAAGCGACGGGATACTGCCATACGTGGAGCATGTGCCGTATGACACGAGCAGCTTGCACTTTTGCCGCGCAAGCTTTAACAGGTGGAGGTCTTCCTCCGTCCTGCAAAACCCCTCAGTGAAGCCGACGTCGACTGATCCGTCAGGGAGTTTTTCAACGTCGTGCAACTTGTAATCCACTACGGTGTGCCAGAACACGATTTCCAGTTGCGGCAGAACATCAGCCAGAGTTTCGTGTAAATCCAAAAGGCTTTGGTGACAACCCCAGCAAGAAGCCAGCTGCACGAACATTACTTTTACAGGCATAGGAAACCTCCTAACTCTTTTTTCGGAGCGGGCTGGGCCCGAGCTCCTTAATCACGGTAAGGAATTCTTCAGTTGTTTTTACGAGCTCTGCGCCTTCGCTGGCTGAGATCCATTTGAGCATAAGTCTCTCGGGCTCGATGCCTAACTGTTTGATCATTTCTTTTAGCAGAGCGATTCTGCGTTCAGCCCTGTAGTTTCCTTTGACGTAGTGGCAGTCCCCCGGGTGGCAGCCTGCCACCAAGACGCCGTCAGCGCCCAGCTCGAACGCTTTAAGGACAAATTGGGGGTCAACTCTGCCGCTACAGAGTACTCTGACGATTCTCACGTTTGGGGGATACTGCATCCTGCTGGTTCCAGCCATGTCTGCACCCGCGTAGCTGCACCAGTTGCAGAAGATGCCGAGGATCTTGGGTTCAAAGTCGCCATCCAATTTTTCATCTCCTTCTTAATAGTGAGGCGCTAGCGTGGTGGTGATATTTCGTATTCACGAAGGGTTTTCTATATTTTAAACTTTCGGGAAAAACCGATGATCGAACGTGAAGCGCAAGGGAGCATAGGAACTCACGGGTGCGATTTCTCGTTGGGAAATGAAGGGTCTACTGTAGGTGCTCGTTGATTTTTTCGGAAAGAAAACAAAAAGATATTTATTTTGGATTATAATGTTGACTGATGTTGGGGGGTGTTTCCCCCGCCTTTTCAGTTTAACCGATACTGTGGAAGGGGTTTTCATGAGCGAGAGGAAAGGTGCGGAGAAGCCTCGAATAGGAGTTTTCGTTTGTCATTGTGGAACTAACATTGCTGGCGTTATAAACACTGAGGAGCTCGTCAAATACGCTTCTAAGCTTCCCGGAGTTGTAGTCGCTAAGGATTACCGCTTTATGTGCTCGGATCCCGGACAGAACATGATCAAGGAAGCTATAAGGGACCTTAACCTTAACAGGGTTGTGGTCGCAGCGTGCAGCCCAAGGCTTCACGAGGAGACCTTTAGGAGGGCTGTTGAGGAGGCTGGGCTAAACCCGTTCCTCTTCGAGATGGCTAACATCAGAGAGCACTCCAGCTGGGTTCACATGCGGCAACCGAAGGAGGCGCTTGAAAAAGCTAAGGACCTATTGAGGATGGCTGTCGCCAAAGTAAGAAACCTGGAGCCCTTGGAGGTCAGGAAGGTACCCGTTAAAAGGTCTTGCGTCATAATAGGTGGAGGCATAGCCGGAATCTCGGCGGCATTAGACTTGGCTGATGCGGGCTTCGAGGTTCACCTTGTGGAGTCCACTCCTTCCATAGGTGGGCGGATGGCTCAGCTCGACAAGACCTTCCCGACAATGGACTGCTCCGCCTGTATTCTGACGCCGAAGATGGTTATGGTGGCGCGCCACCCGAACATAAAGCTCCACGCCTACAGCGAAGTGGTGAACGTGGACGGATACATCGGGAACTTTAAGGTCAAGATACTTGAGAAGGCGAGGTACGTGAAGGGGGACGCGTGCACGGGGTGCGGCCTCTGCGCGGACGTCTGCCCGGTGCACGTGCCAAACGAGTTCGAGATGGGGCTCGGCGCGAGGAAAGCGATATACGTACCCTTCCCCCAAGCTGTCCCCAACACGTTCACTATAGACAGAGACAAGTGCATAGAGTGTGAGCTGTGCACCAAGGTTTGTGAGGCTAAAGCCATAGACTTCAACATGCAGGACAGGGAAGTCGAAGTGGAGGCTGGAACAATAATAGTCGCCACTGGTTATGACATATTCCAGCCCTACGAAATGTATCAGTATGGTTACGGCAAGTATGAGAACGTGATAACATCTCTACACTTGGAGAGGCTCCTCAGCGCTTCCGGCCCAACAGGTGGAAAAGTTATTGTTCCATCGACGGGTGAGAAGCCAAAGCGTATAGCTTTCGTCCAGTGCGTAGGATCAAGAGACGAGCACTTTTTCCCCTACTGCTCAAGGGTCTGCTGCATGTACAGCCTCAAGCATGCAAGGCAGATAAAGGAGAAGTATCCTGACGCCGAAGTGTACATTTTCTTCATAGACGTGAGAGCCTTCGGTAAGGGCTACGAGGAGTTCTACGAGATAGCCGCTAGGGAGTATGGCGTAAAAATAATGAGAGGAAAGGTGGCCGAGATATACGAGGATCCGAAGACCAAAAAGCTGCTGGTAAGAGCTGAGGATAGCCTCATAGGGGAGCCTATAGAGATGGAGTTCGACATGGTTGTCCTCGCCCCAGCAGTGAAGCCAAGCGCGGGAGCCGAAAAAATACAGCAGATACTAAAGCTCTCGAAGAGCGCGGACGGGTTCTTCTTGGAGGCACACCCCAAGCTGAGACCCGTGGACACGTTTTCCGACGGCGTGTTCCTCGCCGGCATGGCTCAGGGACCAAAGGACATACCGGACGCTGTGGCGCAGGCGAAGGGCGCCGCGGCGGGAGCAGCCGCCCTAATGGGCAAAGGAGAAGTGGCCATAGAGCCCTACTACGCTGTCGTCAACGAGGAAATATGCAGCGGCTGCAAGACGTGCTCCGGAATCTGCCCCTACGGAGCAATAAGCTACAATGAAGACGGCAGAGCGGTAATAAACAGCGTCCTATGCAAAGGATGCGGCGCGTGCGCAGCGGCATGCCCCTCCAACGCGATAGAGCCAAACCACTTCAAGTTCCGCCAGGTCCTAGAACAGATCATAGCAGCATTCACGGAGTAGTTGACGCCACCCTTTCATTATTTCTTCTTTTGGAGAGCTGTTTTTCCAGGGCTGCTTCGTAACTTATCTATATTAGTTCATGTTACTAGCTGTTGAGAGGCTCCTTCTTTAATGGGAGTTCATGAAGATATTCTGTGTGACTTCAATAATCAGAAGCACCCTTTTAGCAGCCTGGGGAGTCGAAACAATTTTTTCTGAGCTGGCAAAAACGTTTTTATAGAATAGGTCTAAAACGTAGAAGCGGATAAAGACGTTGACTCTACAGGCGCGAGAAGGGTGATTAGTGTGTCAGCTTCACAGCTTATCAAAAAGTTCGATATTGACTTCACGCAGGAAGTAATAGATTATGCGTCTAAGTTCTTTGAGGACGTGGAGAACGTGCGAAGCTGCATACAATGCGCAACATGCACGGGGTCTTGTCCCAGTGGACGCGAAACCGCTTGGCGAGTGAGAAAGCTGATAAGGCAGGTTCAGCTTGGACTTAAAAACGCAGCAATAAGAAACGACGTTTTATGGGATTGCACCACATGCTACACTTGCCAGGAGAGGTGCCCCAGGCTTATCCCGATAACTGATATAGTTCGGGCTGTGAGGAACATTGCTGTCCGTAACGGGTTCATGCTACCCAGACATGTCCAGGTAGCTGGCCTCATGATCAAGCATGGTCATGCTGTTCCGATCAATGATGAGGTGAAGGCGGTGAGGAAGGAGATAGGGTTAAGCGAGCTTCCACCCACCGTCCACTCATACCCCGACGCACTAGGAGAAGTGAAGAAACTACTCGACGAGACCGGTTTCACTAAACTGGTGGAGGAAGCATCCAAAGGAGTTCAAAAATGAGCAAATACAATTAACCCAGTTACCTTCAAAAGAAACATAACTTCTAGCTGAAAACATCGTAGTACAACAATTTCCCAAACATCTCAACTCTCACTTAAAACAACATCTCCCATTAACTCTATTAAACCGCTTAATCCTTTACCCTATTTCTTAACTTATAACCTGCCACTTGAAACAACTAAAGACCAACACGTGAACATCCCCGTCGGCGATAACAAACGTAACAAGTCTCCTTCCCTTTTTTAATACAACCCTCAAAGCTCTGCACGATATATAAGCTTCAAAAACATTCATAAACGGTCATGGTGAAAAAATAAAATAACCAATAACAAAAAAGGGTACAACAAAGACAATGAACAATTGGAAAGTGTAGGAAATTTCTAGATTTAAATTGCTTTTTTATTAGTCTCTGTGTTTCTTATGAAGAACAAATAGATGAAAACATATGGCAAACAAGGCCAGGCTTTTGAAGAAACTTCATGAAGTGACTTAACACTTAGACGACAAAAACTCTGAAGACTTCATAAGCTTCTTAGGAAACTGATAATTACAATTTTTAGAACAAAAGTTACTACTTTTAATAGATGCGAAAATGGACAAAAATATTGATAATTGTATGCTATAAAAAAAAGAAGGTTAAATTAGTTTTTTGGCGACAACAATAATGACGGCAGCAACCATTAAACTGACAACCACCAGACCCATCGTAACACTCTGTTGTTGGACTCGCTGTTGATCCCAAAGAAGCAGTAGCAACAAAAGCTCAAACGAAAACCTACTTGGATGCGACTTAGGATCCGTTGGATCGGTCCCGGCGACATATTCCTCCAAGTTGGTGAACCCGTCGCCGTCCTTATCCTGCCCAGCATCGTCACTCAGCGGGTCAAGACCATACTGCACCTCCCAGCCATCAGGCATACCATCACCATCAGTGTCAGCTGAAGCCGGGTTAGTGCCACGCTGGTACTCCTGGATGTTGGTCAGCCCGTCGCCGTCCTTATCCTGCCCAGCATCGTCACTCAGCGGGTCAAGACCATACTGCACCTCCCAGCCATCAGGCATACCATCACCATCAGTGTCAGCTGAAGCCGGGTTAGTGCCACGCTGGTACTCCTGGATGTTGGTCAGCCCGTCGCCGTCCTTATCCTGCCCAGCATCGTCACTCAGCGGGTCAAGACCATACTGCACCTCCCAGCCATCAGGCATACCATCACCATCAGTGTCAGCTGAAGCCGGGTTAGTGCCACGCTGGTACTCCTGGATGTTGGTCAGCCCGTCGCCGTCCTTATCCTGCCCAGCATCGTCACTCAGCGGGTCAAGACCATACTGCACCTCCCAGCCATCAGGCATACCATCACCATCAGTGTCAGAGCTCAGCGGGTTCAAGTTGTGCTGCACCTCCCAGCCGTCAGATAGCCCGTCACCATCAGTGTCAGCTGAAGCCGGGTTAGTGCCACGCTGGTACTCCTGGATGTTGGTCAGCCCGTCGCCGTCCTTATCCTGCTGAGCGTCGTCACTCAGCGGGTCAAGACCATACTGCACCTCCCAGCCATCAGGCATACCATCACCATCAGTGTCAGAGCTCAGCGGGTTCAAGTTGTGCTGCACCTCCCAGCCGTCAGATAGCCCGTCACCAT
>JAHLWW010000085.1 GCA_019057715.1 Candidatus Jordarchaeum sp. JNZ_1113 | reverse complement strand
GTGCTGACCGCATCAAGCGAGAGGTTAGGCCAGCTTGGATAGTCAAAGGCATATTAGACGCCGCCGAGAAAGTCGCAGCCGGTAAGAAAGAGCTTATTGGGATTCACGTATGCTCCCCCGTGCACCTCGACGAAGTTGTAAAGCTTTTAGAGTCACTCGGTGTTAGAGTGGAGGTAGCGTCCATGAAGAAGGAATATGTTATTGAGGAGGCTGCGGGCAGCAGCCCCGCCTCCATAAAAGTAAAGGTTAAACCTGTCGTAAAGGGAGCTGTAGGAAAATTCCCATACATACTTTTCTTCCTGACAACAGACGATATCGCGAGCCCGTTCGACATATGCATGGCTTACGATGCCGGCTTCGACACGGTTAAGCCCTACGAATCCGTAACTCCCGAGAAAGCGAAGGTCATAGTTCAGGACGCAATATTCTCACGCGGGACTAAAGGGGTCAAGTACACGTGCTTCTTCGTGAGTGGGAAAGACATCGACAAGGTTGAAGATGCGGCTGAAGTCGTCAGGAAAACAATGTTCAAGCCCTTCAAGACGTCTGTTGTAGTGGATCCAAGGGGCGCCTATACTACTGCTGCAGCCATGATAGCCAAGGCGGAGGAAGGCCTTCAGAAAGCAAATCTCGGAGAGCTTACAGGGAAATCATGTGCAGTGTTCGGAACGGGTCCCGTGGGAATGATAGCTGCAGTCCTGCTGTCCAAGCTCGGCTGCGACACTGTGATAGCTGAACCATACGAGAAGCTGAGCCAAGCATACGTTGACTCTGTCGTAAACCGGCTCAAGGAGAGATACGGAGTTAACGTCAAGGGTATTTTCGCCCCAACTAAGATCGAAAGAGCAAACATCGTGCAGAATGCCGATGTGGTCTTCACTGCTGCGGCGGCCGGCGTCAGAGTTATCGATGCGTCAATAATGGAAAAGATAAGGAAAGCCACTTTGTTCGTGGACATAAATGCTGTTCCACCGTCCGGAGTTGAGGGCGTAGAACCCAAAGACGACATGAAAGAAATAAGGCAGGGCGTTTATGGCATTGGCTCGCTGGCTGTAGGAGACCTAAAGTACAAGGTTGAAATGGAAATGTTACAGGACGCTAGGATAAGTGGCGACGGCTTCTTCGATTACAGTTACGCACTTGAAAAGGCAAGGGAGATCCTTAAAAGGAAAGTAGAGCTCGTGCCAGCGTTCACCGTGACTGTTTCACGCTAACAAAACCCTCTATCTATTACTATTTCTGCTATGTCCACAGCGTATTCTCCTATTTTTTCCATTGCTTTTTGTATAGAGCATATGGCACATCCAACGTAAGGATCCGTTTCGTTTATAAGCCCCTCAGAAACCTTAAGCGACTTTTCCCGTATTCTGGGCCATCTCTCATCTATGATCAAGTTTGCCGTGTTTAAATCCTCTGAGAAAAACGCTTTGACGGCGTCGTCGTATATCTCCAACGATTGCCTTCCAAGGTCTACGAGCAAATTTAACACGTCGACAGCGATCTTTTTTCCACGTCCACGTAGAAGTATGTATGTCCTAGCCACTTCCGAGGCACAGTCGGCAGTATGCTCTATCTTGTTAATCAGCGTTTGGTACTCTAGGCAATCCGCGGCGTCGACGTTCAGCTTCTCCGCAAGCAACGGGTCCTGTATTGCCTTCTTCAACACTCTCAGAAGGAAGAACGAAAAGTGATCCACGTCGTCATCAAGCGTATAAACCGCTCTAGCGGCGTCTAGAGCGTCCTCCTCCAGTGCCTTAACAGCGCTTTCACACATAGAGTATGCTACGGAATGCATGCGCCTAACGCTCATGTTTAGCGAAACCTTAGCTTCATCTAGGGCTGCCTCAAGGTACATGTGCTTAGAAGTCGACTCCATAATCCTAAGATAAAGCATTCTCGCCACTTTTCGTATACCCTTCTGCTGAGATGGAGACAAGATCCCATCGGACTTGATCACGATGCTTTTGTAACCGTTTAAGTAACAAGCTATTATTTTTCTGGAGAGCGATGCAAATTGTTCATCCTTACCAACAGTTATCTCCACATGTTTGTCCTCTTTTTCCGAGAGAGAGACAGGAGACAAAACCAATGCTCCGTCCCGCCTCACAGAAAGCGAAACAGCATCCCCCTTCTTCAACCTATGAAATTCAAGCCACTCTTTCGGCAGCGAAACAACCAATGAAGACCTGCCGAGCGAAATTATTCTTCGAACGTCCATCCAATTCCACCATGAATAATGTTGAAAAAGTATTCCTGAATATATTTTTAAAATTAAGGATATATACTTGTTTTTCATGGAGCCATTTACTTGAAGCATTAAGAAATTCAAGGTTAAGGTGTTTGGTCATGCGCATCTATTTCTCCGCACCTTTATTCTGTGAGGCTGAACGTGCCTTCAACGAAAAAGTAGCCACAAGGCTTCGTGAAGCAGGGTTCGAAGTCTGGCTTCCTCAGGAAATATCAATAGTGAAAAGTGAGTCTGAGGGAGAGAAGAAATTCATTTACGAGTTAAACGTTTCAGCGCTTAAGAATAGCGACGTAGTTGTTGCGGTTTTGGACGGAGCTAACGTGGATAGCGGTGTCGCCTTTGAGGTCGGATACGCTACCGCGCTGGGAAAACAAGTAATAGGCTTAAAAACTGATCATCGTGTTTTTTCTAAATTCGAGGAAGTCAACTTGATGCTTGAATTTTCTATGAAATCTATTTGTAAGACTGTCGAAGAGCTCATTGACTTTTTAAAGGTCATTAGTAGCTCCCGCACTCAGCTTACCCATTAATCAGACATTTTAACGCTTGACTAAATCTGTTATGTTCCTGCTGCTGTGGCCTCTTTAACGGCTTTCGTTTTTCAACGGAAAATCATGGCATTGGAAGTTGCATGGTAACATTGTGAGTGGTAAAAATGCTGAAAAAGGTCGGTTAAATCAGAAATCTCCTGTAAACCGAAAACTTATATTGCTTGAAGTTTAGTATTTAAACTACAAAGAATGTGGCAGGAGGAAATAAATGGTTGATTTTCGTCTTTCCGAGGAGCAGATTGCCCTTCGTGAGAAAGCCCGAAAATTCGCACTTGAAGAAGTCTATCCCGTAGCTCCATATTACGACAAGACTGGAGAGTTTCCGATGGACGTCATAAAAAAGGCACACAAAGAGGGGCTCATGAACCTTGGTATACCGAAGGAGTATGGTGGTCCCGGATACGGCGCCCTTGAATCAGTCTTGGTTGTTGAGGAAATGGCTGCTGCTTGCGCCGGGATGGCCACCACCATCTACGCTAATGACCTCGGTGCAGAACCAATCATCCTCATGGGGACAGATGAGCAGAAACGCAGATTCCTAACTCCACTAACAAGGGAGCCTCTCCTAATCTCGTTTGCCACTACCGAGCCTGGAATGGGGTCCGACGTTGCAGGCATCAGGACGACATGTGAACGCGACGGGGACGAATATGTACTTAACGGCAGCAAGATGTTTATAACAAACGGCAACCACGCCGAATTTATAGTTATATTCGCTCGGCTTAAAGGCACAAGGCGACATGAAGGGTTATGCGCCTTCGTCGTTCCACGTGAAACGGAAGGAATGAAAACATACGGCCCCCTCAAAAAGCTTGGACACAGGGCGTCCGACACGGCAACCATCGTCCTTAAAGATGCACGGGTACCAGCTGAGAACAGGATAGGCCCGGAAGGAAGCGGCTTCATGCTAGCCATGATGACCTTCATGCATACACGGCCAGCTATAGGAGCCATGGCAACGGGATTAGCCCGCTCAGCAATGGAGTACGCCATAAATTACGCCAAACAACGGGAAGCCTTCGAAAAGAAGCTCTACGAGTTTCAAGCAATTCAACACATGATCGCAGACATGTATGCTCGCATTGAAGCAATGAGGCTTCTAACGTGGAAAGCAGCATGGCTCCTTGATCAAGGGGAGAACGCTTGGATAGCGGCCAGCGTAGCAAAGCTCGTCGGCTCAGAGGACGCGATGAAAATAGCTACAGACGCCCTCCAAATATACGGAGGAAGAGGATACCTTGAAAGCTACAAAATAGCAAAAATTTTCCGCGACGCAAAACTCTATCAGATCTATGAAGGAACTTCCCAAATACAGCGACACATCATTTCACGATACCTATTCAAAGAGTACCAAACACTCATAAAGGACTTTTAATTTTCTTTTCTTCCAATTTAGTTTTCGTCATCTTAAAAAAAGAGTTTTAAATTATACGTTTTACTCTAGCTTTTCGAACATGTCCTTGCTTGCACCGCAAACTGGGCAAACCCAATCTTCAGGCAATTTTTCAAAGGGAGTTCCCGGCTTTACACCCGAGTCAGGGTCCCCCTTCTTCGGGTCATATACATAGCCGCAAACGGTACAACGCCACTTTTCCATGGTTAACCCTCCACAGCGCTATACTCGCCTCCTACTTGTAGTTTATCTTTTATACTTTTAACTCTTTTGTCGCAACAGAGAAACCGCCACTCGCACTCTCAGCATATTTGAAACGTTAAGGTAACTTAACCTCGATTTTTAAAAGATCTGTTCGAGTACCTCTAGAAAAAGCTCATCAGTAGTTGAATAATTCAAACTCCACATAGCTTTCTGGTTGATGCGAATAGCTAAAACGGGCAATTGGAGAGAATGGTTGCTTAAATGTCCAGGACATTGTCCCCACTGCTGATGCGAAAATTATTGTATTACGAGCATGGAGAAAAAGGAAAAACATGACTAAAAAGAAAGGTTAAGCAACACCCGAATTTAATCATGTAACAGCCTTCGGTTGATGCCTAACTATGGAGGTAACGAACACGCTATTAATGGAAGACAAAATGAATGCTAAAAATTACTAAGAAAGCTGCAGGTTTTTTGCGTCACTTTACTTTTTCGAGTATTATCGCTGGGCAGACTCTAGTGACGCCTTGTATAGCCTCAAGCTTCCTGCAGAAGTCGATTAACTCGTTAGAGTTTCTGAACCAACACTCTAGTAGAATCATATGATCTCCGCTTGTAGCGTAAACACTAACTGCTTCCCTCATGCTCTTTACTTTTTCTATTACTAGTAGGTAGCTTTCAGGCTTAGTATCTAACCCTATTAGTGCGTTCGCCTCGAACCCCATTTTTCGGAGGTCTACATCAATAGTGTACTTTTTTATCACTCCGCTTTTTTCAAGTCTTTTCACTCTTTTTCTAATGGTCGCTTCACTTACGCCCAATTCATTCGCTATTCTGAGAAACGGTGTCCTCGCGTTTTCTCTAAGAATTTCTATAATTTTTAAGTCCGAAATTCGAACCATAAAGTATATTAATTAGAATAAAAATATAAACTTGTCGTATCATAATGGGAGGATTTTTGTCATGAAGGCAACACTTGAAGCGCTGGTCAAGGCGTTCATAGGTGAAAGCCAGGCGAGAAACCGCTACAGTTTCTATGCGAAGAAGGCTAAGGAGGAAGGATATGAGCAGATAGCAGAAGTTTTCCTAATTACGGCTGAGAATGAGAGGGAGCACGCAAGCAACCTCTTCAAGCTCATTAATGAACTGAGGAGGAAGAGCGGCGGGAAACCAGAGGAAATTGTTGTGGAAGCGTCGGCTCCGCTAATTCTTGGTAGCACAGCCGAGAACTTGAAAGCGGCTATTGCGGGGGAAAACTACGAGTACACGAAAATGTATCCTGAATTCGCAAACATAGCGGAGAAAGAGGGATTTGCCGAGATCGCAAAGAAGCTGAGGGCGATAGCTAAAGCAGAACAGCATCACGAGGAAAGGTACCGGAAGATACTTGCGCAGGTGGAAGCAGGAACAGTCTTCAAAAAGGACAAAGAGGTCTGGTGGGTTTGCAGGGAATGCGGTTACGTTCATTATGGCAAAGAACCGCCTGAAGAGTGCCCGTCATGTGGCCACAAGAGGAGCTACTTCCAGCTTAAATGCGAAGAGTACTAAAATAGACCCGCACTTGCTTCCTCCCCCTTTTTCATGTGCCAACTCTGAATTTCTCCGTCATTTGCTTTAGCGTCCTTATAGCGCTTAGCGCAGCTAGGTAGCTTGTTTCTGGATTCTCTGGAGAAGGGTAGTTCTGAGTTATGCAGGTGAGCTTTCCAAACGCGCCCTCAACATGAATTTCATGTATGTTCTTTTTTACGGTTGGATCAACGATCACTTTAACCCTAGTTTTATCTGCTCCCACTCCGGCGAGGCTAAGCGTCAAAGCCACATTTATGCCCTTAGGGAAAAGTCGCGCCGCCTCTCTGGCAGCTCCCTCAAAAAGAACTGTGGGCTCACTTACCTCGTCTAGATTTATCCCCTTCTGTTTCACATACTCGTTTCCCCTGAAAGCTGCGGGCGGCTTCCTAGTTACAAGTTCAACTCTCTCTATTTGCTCCATGGCAGCAGCCTTAACCGCATCTATACCGCTTATGGCGCCTGAAGGTATATAGACGTGGACCCCCCTTTCCTCCAATATTTTAAGTATTTTTTCATAAAAATTCTGGTCATAGAAAGCTCCCACACTCAAAACCATGAGGTCCTTTCCCGCCAAAAGCACCTTTTCACTGTAATCCTTAACGGCTGAAGGAGCCGCAGCTTCAATAACAATGTTAACCTTTTTGTCATTTACGACTTCATCTATGCTCCCCGCTACTTTTGGCCTCTTCTTGAGGGAATCAGCCAGCTTAACAGCTTTCTCCTTAACAACGTCGAAAAGATAAATTAATTCGACATCTCCAGCTTTTCCCTCATCAATCGCTTTTGCTAATGTGCTACCGATTGCACCACAACCTATGATTGCAACGTTTATCAAAGGGGACACCCCTCATGAAAAAGCATCTAATCTGTAGCAGGGTGACATTTAAACATTGGAAGCTCATCGTTAATAAAAGCTTTTAGTGGGTGAGGACATGTATACCGCGGTTGTTAAAGTTGGAGGAAGTCTAGCTCGCTCAAAAAGAAATCTCAAGCGTCTCTGCTCTAAGCTGTCCAGTCTAGGGAAACGTTACCCACTGCTCCTAGTTCCAGGAGGGGGACCATTCGCAGACGAGGTAAGAAAGGAGTACCGCAGGTTTAAGCTAAGCGAAGACGTTGCACACTGGATGGCTCTAATGGCTATGAACCAGTTCGGACTTATGCTCGCTGAGCTGACAGGAATCGAAGCCAGCGAAGCTATTGGTGGCGGAAAAACCATTGTTTTTCTGCCATTCCGGCTGATCTTCGAGGATGACCCTCTCCCTCACTCTTGGGACATCACGTCCGACTCCGTTGCCGCATACATTGCTTGGAAAGCCAAGGTATCAATGGTTATTCTTCTAAAAGATGTTGATGGAGTTTTTTCTAATGACCCTAAAAGGCACGCTGATGCTAAGTTGCTTGAAAACGTGAAAGCTTTTGACCTAGCATCTCTGGGAGTTTCAACAAGCGTGGACCCCTTCTTCCCAAAACTTGTAGGAAATTACGGTATTGAAGCATGGGTTATAAATGGCAAATATCCCGAGAGGCTCGAGAAACTTCTTTCGGAAGGAAGAACTATGGGGACGAGAATTTATTAACTACTTTTTAGTATCTCGTCAGACCTTTCTAGAATACTTTTTATTGGTGGGGCGAGCCAGAAAACGCCTGCTCTCCAGTCAACTTCGACGTAGCCTCTCAGTTCAAGCCAGTTAAACACCTTTCTCGTAGATGCTAAGTTAAACTTCATGGTGTCTGCAAACTGGCTTATCCCTCCAGCTTTCCCATCATACTTGCTTAGTACATTAAGTAGTGGGGCTACTTTTTCTATTAGCTTCGCGAGCAGTGTTCTCAGGGCGAGTGAAAGGTTTAACCCGGTTACGGTGCTGGTGCCTATCACGGGGACATCATCCGGAATATCGAAGACCTGCTTGATGACTTCTGGAGGCCGGGCCCCTTCCACATCCTGCTTGTTCGCAAGGTACACGCGTGTAGTGTCTGGGAGAAACTCGTCGACCTCTCTCCTCACGGCTTTTGCCTCCTCGTCCCGTCTTGAATCGGCACTATCTATTACGAAGAGGACGCCGTCAGCTCCCTTCGAAAGTATTTCCCTCAGAACCCTAAAATGCTTCATACCCGGCGTTCCGAAAAGATGTACTCTAAGCCCCTCAATGTCAACCCTTCCGTAATCAAGAGCCACCGTTGTTTCGTGCTTGTCAATATGTATGCTTCTCCCACCCGAAAGGAACTTTACAACACTTGACTTGCCCGAATGGTATCCGCCAGTAACCAGCACCTTCAAGCCAATACACCAACACCAACATTTTTTAAACGTATTTCATTAAGAAGCCAGCAAACCTAAAAACTCTTCGGACGAAACTTAAAAGTCACCTTGGAGTAACGCATTTCACTTAAACTTCTCCCTTAATTCTGCCTCTCTGATTAGAGAGACCAGCTCCCTAACTCTCGAGCTCGTTATGCGTCCCCTCACTCTGTCCCCTCC
>JAHLWW010000084.1 GCA_019057715.1 Candidatus Jordarchaeum sp. JNZ_1113 | reverse complement strand
GAGTTTCTAGCGTTCGGCATCTGGCTTGCCGTTGTTATAGGGTTGATAATTCTCGACATCGTAATCGCTGTCTGGGTTTACAGGGACGCCAAGAGAAGAGGGATGGAGGCAGCGCTCTGGCTGCTGATAGTCCTCCTAACAGGGCTAATAGGGCTAATCATATACTTGATAGTGAGAGAGTGATGGTGAGAGAGGGCTAAAGTGGGGCGGAAAAGCCTTCTTTATTATTTCTTTTTTTGAAGAAATTTTGAGTTGTTTGCTTTGTGCCGCATGGTGTTGGTTGCTCGTCATCGGCTTTGAAGGCTGGTTTTGCGAAACTGATAAGTGTCCTCGTGGTGCTTTATTTCGTTTGGGTGTTGTGGATGTGTGATACGCTCGTCGCTTTGGGGAACTCGACCGAGGATGGCTCGGTGGTTTTTGGGAAGAATAGTGATAGAGCACCGAACGAGGCGCAGGTTTTAAGGTATTTCCCGCACGCTGAGCACCCTGAAGGAGCTGTAGTCAGGTGCACTTACATTGATGTCCCTCAGGTTCATGAAACGTACGAGGTTGTCTTGTCTTCTCCATACTGGATTTGGGGAGCTGAGATGGGGGTTAACGAGCACGGGGTGGCTATAGGGAACGAGGCTGTCTGGTCTAAGGAGCCATACAGGAAGACCGGGCTTCTGGGAATGGACTTGTTGAGGCTTGCGCTTGAAAGGGCTGACAGTGCCCGTAAAGCTCTGCAGGTCATAGTGGAAATGATAGAGAAGTATGGTCAGGGTGGGTCTGCTAACAGGGACTTCGAGCTTCTCTACCATAACTCCTTCATAATCGCTGATACGAGAGAGGCCTGGGTGCTGGAGACCGCTGACAGGTTTTGGGTTGCAGAGAAGGTTAGGGACGTGCGTTCAATATCCAACGGGTACACTATAAGGGACAGGTGGGACTTGGCGTCGCCCGGGCTGGTGGAGCACGCCGTGGAGATGGGGTGGTGTGAGTCTAGGAAGGACTTTGACTTCGCCCGCTGCTACGGGGATGCTCAGATGGACGCGATAACCATGTGCTCTGAAAGACTTGCTAGGTCGACGGAGCTACTCAAAGAGAACAAGGGGAACATAACTGTTGAGCTCATGATGAGCTTCCTGAGGGACCATGGAGGCGAAGGCTGGGATCCTTGGAGCCAAACGACTGCGACAATATGCATGCATGCGAGCCCGAGCGTCGTGAGCAACACTGCTGGAAGCTACGTCGGCCACTTGATGGCTGAGGAGCAGGTTCACTGGTTTTCCCCCTCATCACCCTGCCTGAGCTTATACATACCTGTTTTCATGGGAGGCGTCGGGGTCCCGGAGGAGGCGGGCAAGGGTGAAGGCGTTTTCAGCGCTGACTCTCCATGGTGGATTCACGAGAAATTCGTCCGCACGGTTCACATGAAGGGGTACAGTCGACTGGCAGGCTTGGTGAAGGCTGAGCTCGACGTACTCCAGAAGAAGTTTTTAGAGGACGCTTACAGCGCTAGAGAAAAATGCTTCGGGCTTCCAGCGGACGAGAGGCGAAGACTCCTCAGAGAGGCCACAGAGCGCTGTTTTAAGACCGCTTACAAGAAGTACGAGGAGTGGGGTAGGAGAGTCTCCGAGGAGGTTGCAGGTAAGCCGCCGGAGAAGTACTACGAGTACTGGAGCCTACAGAACTACGCTGCAAACATCAGCATCCAGCCTCTTTGATGTATTTGAGGTAGAGTAGTGCTGTGAAGCCGCCGAGCGACAATGTTGTGATGAGAATTATGGCTAAAGCGGCTAGAGGAGTCAGGAAACCTGCTTTCTTCAGCGCCGCCGCGACAACCGAGCCAAGAAGTGCGGACAGAAGAACCAGTATGAGGACGCCGTAAGCACCATACCTTGAAAGAACCCTGAAGAAATTCTCAGTCATTACTCTCCTCCTCTTTCATTTTCCTTTTTTCAGCGACGATTTTGAGTGTGAGGGGCGCCGCTACGCTGACCGATAACCACGCCGCTGAGGAGTAAATTAGGGATGATGAAACGTCTTGCGGCATTAGGGGGACCAGGGTGGTTAGGGGTGGAGCTATCAGGTGGACTTGTTGCCAAGGTGAAAGAATGGATAATGCGATGATCACCAGTAGCGCTGCCGGGGCAACGAAGCGTAAGACCAGCTCCAAAGCCTCTTGAGTCATGGGTGAGGAAGCTAGTCCAAGCTGCTTGGCTACACGTTCCACCCTTACAATCCATCCGACGACTAATGTTTCAACCAGAGCCACGACGCATGCGCCTAAAGTGATCCACCAAACCAAGAAAGCTAGGTGAACCCATGAAGGGGCAAAAGTGACCATTATGCTTAACGCGGCTGCTGGCGCCATAATCACGAGAAGGGCAAGCCGACCGCTAACCCTCAACTCTTCACGGATAGTGGCTGACGCCGAGTCAAGCGTGGCTGAACACCCCAAAGATGAGGCGAAGGTGAATGCGCAAACCATGAAGCTTGAGGCAGCGTTCCCTAGGGCTCCACGCCATGTGGAGAGCGCAGCTGATGATGCAAGCCACCACTGGAAGACGTCCAGTAGAGCGGCTGGGAGAATTGCCCGGCGCGCAGCGTCAACCATCCCGGAAGCCCCTCCACTGCTGAAGAACGCCATCGATGCGAGGAAGACGACGCCTATAACCACCAGAGGGTAGAGCATGGACTGGAAGCCTGTGTTTGCTTCGCCTTTCGCGTTATGGAAGAGAACTCCCATGCCGGCGCCGACGCTCAGAACGGGTGTGGCTAATACTAAAGGCGGCAAACTGCTACGCCAACCGCCCTCGAAGATGTAGTTCACTCCGGGGTTAACCCCACCTGGCAGAGTCAAGCTCAGCGCCGTAAAGAAGACTAGGGATGCTACCGTCGCTAACAGTATAACTTTAAACACTGCTGTTTTTCTACGTGACTTGTTGAGCGCGAACATTGAGGCTAAAGTTACAACCCAAAACGTTGAAATTCCGAAGGCACGGTGCCAGCTTAGATGCCAAAGCAGGAAAGATGTGAGCTGCGCGGTTGCCACTATTCCGAGCAAGGATGGAATGAGCGATAGTAACAGCAATGTTGCCAGCATTAATCCGAGCGTGACACTCAGCAGTCCTGCAAGCCAGACGGCGTTCACCAACGCAAGCCACCCTACGATTTCCAGCCTCCTACTAATCTGCCTCAGTGAGCCCGGCAATGTGGAGGCGAAGGGCGTCAGTGCGACTTCAGATAGAGCTGACGGAAAACCTGCGAGGAACACGAGTAGAATGAAGGAGAAAACAGCCAGTCCGCCTCCACTCATGACACCGAACTCGGAAAACCATAAAGCCACGATGCCTAGAGACAAAACCGCGCCCACGCCAGCTAGACGCAAACCCAGCACCCTCCTCCCTATTTAGGGGGGACCTTCCTCAAAAGGCTAACGGCCCCCGTAGAGCGCCAAGAAAAAATTCAGTGGCTCCCTATTTTTTAACAGGGATTTATAGTGTTTCAGCTTCAAGCTTCCTTTTTCCCTCGACGAAGTTGGTTGCATGTGTCTCCATGTAGTGCGGGAGTACTGAAATGGCTCTAGGTGTGCTTTAACCGAAAAATTTACTAAAAGGGTTTCCACAATGTTTTTTGGATGATATAATGACGAAGCTTGAAATTTGGTTTGAGGGCCCTGTCTATTATCGTCTCCCGAAGTCTGGCAAACTGGAGGCTGCGGGTAACAGACGAACACTTGAAGGAGTAAAGCAGTACAGCTACTTCACTATAACATGTGACTGGTACATGCAAATAATGCAGTATGAACGGCGGAACTGTTGCACTATCCGATACTACATCGTCAAGAGCTATGACGAGTACTACCTTATACTGCACTCTTCCGGCTGTGAGCAGCACCCCGGAGTACTAGATTACAGGGACGTGGACAAGGAGACGGTTACTCGGGCGCTACAAGCCTCAAAAAGGGAGCAGTCTGCAAGCGGTTAACCGCGTATTTTTAAAAAAATGAATTCTTATTTCTTGATCTTGAAGTTGGGGGAAGAAAAGGGTTAAAAGGCGGGTTTACAAGGGTTTCCGTTTTTTGTGTACGTTGCTTTCCCTTACTCGAAGAACTGTTTAACTATGTTCTCCGGTTCTTTTCCGCGCCTTATGAGCTCCGTCACTGTTTTGTCGAGTTCTTCTTCACTTATGCCTGCACGCCTGAATATCTCGTCTAGGAGGTCTCTCGTCGCCCAGTCTCTTTCGACATACGCGATGAATGCTGGCGGTGTTCCCTTGCCGCCCCTGTAGCTGTGGAGGGTCCACGTCCACGCTGAGCAAGGTAGGAATGTTCCGTCCGGTAGGGTTGAGGCTAAATGGTAGCATGCTATCATGTTCTCGATTGCCTCAGCTAGGCTGGTGTGTCCTTCCTCCTTAAGTTTCTCCACCGTTTTTTTCAGGCGCTCAACGAATATCCGGTGGTTTTTGTTTTCAAAGATCGAGTGAGCTGAGAGAGCCTCGACACCCCAGTGTTCCCTTATAGAGTTTGCCACGCTGACGCCGAACTTTCTCTTGCCGACGAAGCTCTTCCACATTTCGCCGAACCTCTCCAGTTCTACGATGTGCTTAGCGATCCTTATGAAGGCACGTAGCCTCGGAAACTCTCCTCCAACCCCAGCCTTGAGAGTGCTCACTATCACTCTGCCCGTAAGCCTAGAGATAGCCGTGCCCTCCCTTAGCTCTAGAACCATCGGTAGAAGCTCGTGCTCTACGACTATAGGCTTAATACTCACCTGCCCAAAGTGGTCTGGTTTCGCGTTGCTCTCCAGCCACCTCCAAATCCTGTTGTCGTATTCCCTTCCCTCTGAGAAGCTTGCCAGAGCTAATATGTCACAATACTCGCAGGGTATCTCTTCTATAAGGTTGCACCCAAACTTGCTTGGAAGATTAATTGGCGGGTTATCCTTCAAAATTTGCTGGGCAACTTCCGTCTTCAGAGCGAATGTTTCCCCGTGGGGGAAGTATGACAAAACGGAGTCCACAAACCTCTTAACGCCGTCGACAGAATAAAGGTCTCCCTGGAAAACTTTGCCTAGCTCCTCCTCCAGCCTTAACATAATAGACTTGACTGCCTCAATAATTTTTGATGATGAAGCATCTCGAGGTAGTCTAAGCCTCTCAAAAATGAACTTTTCAAACTCTCTTTTCCTCCTATCGAGCACCGCCCTGTACGCTTCCTCCACTCTGAATGATCTGCCGTCCAAGGACATCATAACGGATGGCAGGGTCAACGGGGCACCCGGAATGAAGCCCTCCAGCGTCACCCACTCTGGCGCAGGCTCCACTCCAAGGTGGCGTAGGACGTCTCTCACGCTGATCGTGGCCACCCCGACAACCGTGTCAGCTCCACCATAATAGAGGAATATCGTGTCCTCGATGAGCACTGCGCCGCAAGGGAAGACTACGTTCGGAACTTGGCCCCACCTCTCATACCACTCCTCCGGCTCCATGAGCGGCTCCTCAGATCTAGCTATGACCCTGAGCGGGTTCTCCGGGTCGAGCAGGAGCACACCAACCCGATAAACTCCCTCCTCGGAGACGCCGTGGTAGAAGAGAAGCCAGCCTTCCCTGATCTTTATCGGTGGAGGACCAATCCCGACTTTTCTACTATCCCACATCCCCTTTCTGGGGAAGATCCAAGAGTGGTGCTTGAGAGGCTTTCCGGTGAAGTCTAGATTCTCGCGCAGCTCGTAATCTATGCAGTCTCCCATGCGGTGCACAACTATGAAGCTGTCCATGTACTTCTCCGGAAAAATGCAGGAGTTCTTGTCGAAGACGTCGTAGGGCGAGATTATGACGGGATACGACCACTTATCCCATCTTCCCGCCAAGAAGTCATCTACACTTATCGATGTCAGAGCAACACGGGCATTCAACCCATCGTAGGCAGTGTACGTCATATAGATTTTGTCGCCGATCAGCACCATCCTCGGATCCTCGCAGCCGGAGCCTAGGCCGGGAGCCGCCTTCTTCTCGAACGGCGCCCTAGGAACATATATCGGTTCGGGGGAACGATAGGTTATCTTGACACCGTCCTCACTGGTGGCGTATCCGAGAACAGAGGTGTTGTCCTCGGACTGCGCCCTGTATATTATGTGAACCTTCCCGCCCAAGTATATCGCAGCAGGGTTGAACGTCGCCTTAGCCTCCCAGTAGTGGGACCTTACCGGGGTTATTATGGGGTTTCCTTGGGGACGCACAAGCTTAACCGGCTTCTCCCTCATCGTCCACACTAAGAGTGGGAGGTTTATGTATGCCAAACAACACGTGGTGTCAGCCGCCCCGTAGTAAAGGTATATCGTGTCGTCCTCGAGCAGGGCCCCGGAGGGAAAAACAACGTTTGGCACCATACCTATTCTTTCGTAGTACTCGCCCGGCGTCAATATTGGGGAATCCGTTCTAGCGATGATCCTCGCAGGGTTACGTAGATCCAAAAGCACCGCCTCGATACCGAAAAGCCTTTTCTGAGGCGAGAAGTAGTCTCTTATGTAGGAGTATATTAGAAGCCAACCGTAGGGCGTCTCGATTGGCGGAGCACCGACCTCGATGTGGTCCTGCGGCCTCCTCTGGAGGGGGAGGCTGTGCTTATCGAACTCGGAGTACCATTTTCTCCAGTAGTCCTCAGACCACAATTCACTTTCATCCTCGAATGATGCGAGACAGATCCTCGCTGGCGGCTTATCCGTGTGAACGGTCAGAACAGCCCACAGGGATCCGTTAATCCTTTCAGGAAACAGCGCCATGGCCTTTGCGTTGAACGGCGTAACCAAATGCTTCTCCTCAACTCTTCTAAGGTCTCTGCTCACGGCAACAGCGACCTTAATCCCGTCCGGGGTCGGTGGCCACTGTGACAGAGCAGTGTAAAAAACGTAATATTTTCCGTCGAGCTCGGTCACCCTCGGGTCCTCGCAGCCAAACCACTCCCAGCGATGCTCAGGGTATATGAACACTCTTCTGCCGTAAAATTCGACTCCATCCTCGCTCTCAGCCAGCCCTATCCTTGAAAGCCTCAGAGTCACGCCATCAACTGTTTCAAATGAGGATAAGGCACGGTAAAGCAAGCAGATCTTCCCATCCTTCCTGACGGGGCAACCATTAAAGACGGCTTCAGCCTCCCAACTAACACTCGGGTTAGGCCTTAGTACCGGATTTACCTCCGAGCGTTGAGCCAGCATCCGCCTAGCAAACAACAACATCACCTTAATTAAAATCAGGATCAACTACAAATAAAAGTATGCCGTTAGAAACATGAGGAATCACATAAAAAAGAAGAAAAGTTGAGTTCTCACTGCTTGCGCGAAACTACTTGGTTAAGTAGTCGAGGAGTTCGTCCAAGTTGGTGTACGCCACGCAGACATGTGTATCCGCAGCACCATAATACACTAGGAGCTTGGAGTCCTTGACGACTGCTCCTGTGACGTACGTGACTCCCGGCTTGAATCCGCTGAACTCATAGTGCTCCTTGGGGCCAAGGAGCGGCGCCCTCGACCGGTATAGCATCTTCGTCGGGTCATCGATGTCCATTATCATCGCCCCAACTCTGTAGTAGCCATCATCGCCCGTGGCGTGATATAACAGTAACCATCCCGGATCAGTTCTTATCGGGGGCGCCGCCGCGCCCCTAACAAATCTGTCCCAAGTGTCTCTAGGCACAGGTCTATAGTAGCTCTGTATGGGGCCCGGCTCATCCAAACTGTCCAAGTAGGCGATGCCAATTTCAGGACTTAGGCTGTGAAGTATGGCGTACTTGCCCTCTATCTTTTCTGGGAAGAGAACCCAGTTCTTATGCGGCTGGTCTGGAGGAGATAGCAGGATAGGCACTTTCCAGTTCCACCTTTTCTCCGAGAGGTCATTGGCATTTATTGCGGTTAGCATGATCCCTATGCTTCTCCCATCATAGAAGGTGTACGTCATGTAAACCCTGTCTTCCCCCTTCATTTTGACTAGGCGTGGATCCTCAACTCCGAACGCCCCGCCACCGGAAAAGTACTCCTCAGTAATGTTCGAGGACGCGAACGGCGAAGACCACCGGTGCTCGTAAACCGGGTAGGGCAACCTTTCATCAATGTTAAATCCATCCCTCGAAGAAGCGTAACCGACACGGGAAACCCAATCCTCACCAATAGCACGGTAAAGAACGTGAACCCGTTCATCCAGCAAAACCACACCAGGATTGAAGGTCTGCATGTTCTCCCAGCGGTTCCCACTAGGCGACAGAATAGGGTTCCTCATCCACCTTGTCAGTCTTTCCTTAACTTCCTTCTCGCTCAACACTCGTTTCAACCCCTCCTTAAATCTCAAAGTTAAATAAAGCGTAATGCTTTAAAAAACTTAACCCATATATTTTTTTCATTTCACATTTCTTTAACTTATATAATATTTTTACTTCCTTCTTTTGTTTTTATTTTCTCGTTTACTTTTATTTTTCTACATTTTTC
>JAHLWW010000083.1 GCA_019057715.1 Candidatus Jordarchaeum sp. JNZ_1113 | reverse complement strand
GGCGATTTTCGCCACTCCCCGTTAGTGATGTGCCTATTGTGTTTACATTTTTTACATTTTCCAACTTCGTCCTAATGACTAGTAATGAGCTTTTGTTAGTTGCTCCAAATATTATTTTTTGTGCTTTTGTTGCTTTTTTATCGTGGTTTATGTCTCCTTCGTCGTATGCCACCCCGCTTACTATAGCTCTTAGCCACCATGCTGCTAGCCCCCTGAGGGATGTTACTCTGAAGATGTTGTCGTGGATGTTAGGGTTGTATCCTCCTATTGCTGATGGGGTTAGGCTTTTGATTTTTATCGTTGCGAGGTGCCTCACGCTTTCACTTCTCCTTCAAGTTTTATTGATGTGAAGGTGAATGAGCCGTACCCGGAGGATGTTTTGCCCCCCACCCCAATTTCCTCGACAGCTTTCTTAACATATTTTTCGAGCTTCGACACGACGTTTTGGGGGTAGTTTTCGCCTAGTAAACTTTTAACGTCGCTGGTCAGCTTCTCGTAGTAGTCCGAGTTGAGTATCACTAGGAACCTGAATTTTACACCTTTATTTATCGCGATGAAGTTGACTGGTGTCGGCTCAGCTCTGTGCTCTTCCACCGTCCCCCTCTCTAGGGAGTACATTGGGGTTATGACGTCTCTCACGATCAGCTCGTTTCTTGACTTGACGGGGTAGGCTTCGGTGAACGAGAGAAGGGAAAGATGTGCCTCCTTTTCGTCCTTTGCTTTTCCGAAAAGCGCTTCGACGAGCTGCGCGTTGTCCATCCATTCGGCGGCCGCCCTCACAGCTCCCTTAATCCCGGAAATTATGGGAGCATCAAGCAGTGAGTCCCATGCGAGGCCAACTTCGTCTATCAGCCACGCGAAGGGCGACGATATGTCGACGATGACCCTCGAAGTTGAAGTTATGTCGCAAGTGACAACGTGCTTCCCAGCTGAGGCGTACGCTGCTTTGAGGACCTCCAAGTGTTTCTCGCATCTAGAGCATATGTTCTCCTTTCTCTCGTTTACTTTTTTGTAGATCCAATCGGTGAGCTCCCTCTTGTAGTCTTCTTTCCCGTATCTTCCTTTTTTCTCCCCTTTTCCGCTTTCTCCGAGCATTAGGAGGAGTGCTGTCGCTTTTCTGAGGTATGCTTCATATATGTTCTTGTAGTGACCTTCCCGTTTTTCCTCGCCCATCTACTCTACCTCCTTTTTCTTGGCGTAGCTTCTGATTACATACTTGAGCTTTGTGATGTCCTCTAAAACAGTCTTGTAGCTTAGAACCAGCTGGCTGGTGCTTTCAGTCTTGGTTTTGGCTATCTCGCCGTCGCCGATAATCCACTCCTCGCTGAATAACCCCTCGTTTCTCATTCTTTTCATGACTTCTCTCACCTCTCTGTACCCTTTTCCTTCCACATCACCTTTGATCTTCGTGTAGAAGAGATAGACGGAGAGCAGTGGGAGCTTCCTGATCCTGTCCGGGAGGCTGGAGAACTTTCCGACGAACTCATCCGCCCTCTCCAGGTCTCCGGCGGTCTCCCTTAGCAGTTCCAGGAAGATGCTGGTTTTCCGCTCTTCGCCCGCCGCCATCTTCCATGATCGCTTCACCTCTGGCCATTCACCGTTGAACCTCATCTCGGCCGCTTTGAGTAAGCCCCTCGCGAGCGTTTCTCGCCCTCCCACTATCAGGGCGGTTTCGCTCAGGTACTTCTTGACGAGGCTGCTGACGGACTGCTGATTCAGCGTCACTTTCACCTTGTTTTCCTTCACGGTGAGTTGGGCTTCGCTCAGTCCGACTAGGGCTTCATGGACGAACCTCTTCGCTTCATCCCTCGCAAGCTCGGCTTCGACTTTCCTTTGCGGGAACATTACGACGCTGGAGAAAACCGAGAACTTCGGTATTTCTTCCTCGAACCATGGGCCGAGCTCCACATTTTTCAGGTAAACCTCATCTTCGACTTCGAGACCTTTCAGTTTAACTCCCGGTTTTATGGGGAGCGCCTTCTCGATGAGGATGGAGGCGGCTGTGTCGTTTATGACGAGAAGGTTGTCTATGATGTCCAGCAAGTCGGCGGAGACTGCCCGCTGAACCATTTTAAGGGCGTTCTTGAGTGGATTTAACCAGTTAACATGGTTGTTCTTGAACGTGAATTCCCCAAGGATAGTTACCTCGTTGTCGTTAATCGTTGAGGCGGACTCGTTTAGGGGGAGGCCCGTGAGCGCTGATGCCACCGAATCTATGTTTTGTGCGGCTTTCACGCCCGCCACTGCGAGGTGTCTTGCGAGGCAGCTGAGGAGCATGGGGCTGGTAAGGTAGATCAAACCGTTTTCGGCGCTCGTGACGGGGACGAAGACTAGGACCGCGTCTAGGATGGAGAAGGCGCCAGCCTGGCTTGTCGTGCCGAAAAGCGCGCCTTCTAGGTCTCCGAGGCGGCGGCTGACAGCCGACCTGAGGGCGCCCTTCAGGCTTTCCCCCCTTATTTTCACGAGCGAGAACCTGTCCCTGTACACTGGGAGGTCTGCGACGCTTATCCCTCCTCCCGGGGCTCCCGGATGTATGTTGGTTAGCGCGAAGAATGCGACGTGCATGCTCAAAGGGCTTCACCTCACGAGTATGCGTCAAGGACCTTTCCGAGGGCTTCGAGGTATCTTAGGGTGGCGCGTTCAACTTTCATTCTGACGTCCTTTTCGTGTAATTTGTTCATCAGGTTGACGAGGTCGCCGTCAAGCTTCATGTCTGAGAGGGCTTCCTTTATGAGGAAGGCGGCGATCAGCCCCCACTCTCCCTCCTCCTTCTCGAGGTTCTTGTATTCCTCGTAGTTGCTGAGGAGTTTTTTGACGTTCTCGTTTTTCGCCTTGCTGTAGGCGAAGAGGAAGCTTGAGATCGCGCCTTCCGTCAGCGTCATCGAGAACATCCTCTTAGCTTTCCTTGAGAGCTCCGCAGCCTCGTCGCCCTTGATGCCCAGCTTCTCTCTGAACTTTAGGGCTGCTTGAACCTCTTTCACTGGCCCACCCCGCACGCAACTATTCGCACCACTCCCTTCCCGGTGGTTTCGTCCCCTCCAAGGTTAATGAGCAAACCTTTATTCAGCTTCTTCAGTAACTCTTCAACCCTTTCATTGCTCTCCTTGCTGTACCTGGAACGTAATGCCCTCATTATTGGAGCGTAGAGCAGTGTTCCTTCCGGTATGAGTTCCTGGTAGAACATCGCCTTTTCAGTCACGGTCTTCGTCTTGTAGTCGAGTGCTATTCGTAAAACGACGACTAAGCCACTGTTAGTTATCTCCCTGAAGAGAGCGTCGTCCACCACGATGAGCCTCTCGAGCTTCTCTTTAAGGTAGCTGTAACCGGGAGCCGTTTTTCCGTTAACCTTCGGAGTCGCTTTCTCAGCGATTTTACCAGCCAGCTTGTTGACGTGATCGTTCCTTTTCAATGTGAGGCTGTATTTTTCGTCCATGAGTTCGATTTTCCCCTCAAGCGCCGCAGACAAGGCTTCACCTTCCCCGACGCTCACCTCTTCCAGGCTGACGCCGACCTTGTTAGCGTCTCTCACGTAAGCTGAAATCTGGCTTGGAGAAGTGACGTAGACGAAGAGTTCCCTGTCAGCCTTAACGGGGAAGGCGAGTATCTCGGCGTTTTCCAGCACTAGGCATCCAGCATGTTCCGGTGAGCCGAAAAGGATTTCGGCTTCGCTACTCTTGCCGTTGAGTTCATAGAAGGATCTCAGCGCGCCCTTAATGCTGCTCCCCCTAACGTAGGGGATCCCCTTAAAGTTCCTCTGAACGGTCAAATCCACCGGGCCGGCTTCTCTCTCTCCGCCTGGGAAGAACTCTGTCTCACACCAGAAGTAGGCTATTCCGACGATCTCGTACATGGATGGAATGAAGGGCACATCCTCACTCATTCACAACCACCTCTTAGCTATTAAACATGAACCCAACACGTTCCGGTAATCAGGGTGAACGTGCACCCTGTCCAGGATTACGCTCAGCTTAATTCTCTCAAGGTAATACACGGAGCCTGGGGCTACGCCCAAACGCAGCTCCTTGGGCTTGTTAGCTGCGTAATCCCAACCCCCAACTAGTGCGCGCGCGCAAGCACACCCCTCGACGCCGCTCAGTCCTGGGAGGAAGGAGGACTTGTCACCGTTCCCGAAGACTGCTGAGGCGGTCAGCACGAGCCTAACTCTTCCCTCGATTTCAGCGTCCTCCTCCACTTTTGCCTCTAGGAGAGACTTAGACTCCCTCACTTCTAAGCTTACTAGTCCCCCTTCTCCCCCAAGCCTAGCAATCCTCCCGTTTAGGTCGAGGAACGCGTCTCTAACCTTATCCAGTTCCGGTTGCTCGCAGCCGTCAAGCCACACTCCAGCTATGAATGACCAGCCCTCCCTGAGGGCGAGCTTCTCAACGGCGAAGTACATTCCCTCCCCCTCCACAATCTCGACAGCCTTCATTTCCCTGTCCAGCTTCACGTGGGGATGCGTCATCCGCCTATAGATGCTCTCGCCCCTAACAACGTCACTCTCATCAAACACATTTTCCCCATTAAGGTACTCTTCCATGAGCTTCGAGCTGGCAAACCAGTACTCCTTTCGCGCACTTTCACCCTTAAATGCTGAGGGAGCCAGTAGCTCTTTGAGCCCACCGTCCACTACTTCGAGCTGTGGGATTAGCCAGTCAGCTAGGCGTAGGCGCCTTCTCTCTTCTCCTCCCTCCACGAAGACGTCGAATGGAATCGGGTAGAAGACAGTGCCGTTGCCCCTCATCAGGTATGGTCCAACGAGCTTCCAGCAGAAGTCATAAGTGGTATACTCCTTTCCTCTCCCAACGATCTTTTCCAGAACGTTTTGAGGGGTGCCCCTCTCCTCCGCCAGGTCCATTGTGGCTGAGCGCAGCATCCCGGCTACACCGAACTCCGAGGGGCGTGGCTGCGTCTCAGCGTATCCTCCGAGGGAGAATGGGGTTGGGGTCCTGAAAAGCAGCTCCCCTCGCGGCTTCATAACCACTTCTAGGAGCGTTCCCTTAGCCGTCAGACTACCACCCTCCACAGCTCAAAACAGCGTTTTCCAAGCACCTGGACAATATGAGCGAAAGCGGGACAACCTCGAGGAGGCTCAACACCGTCCCCCTCCTCTCGCCCTCACTTTTGCCTCCGCCCACGGAGAACCTTTCAGACAGAAGCTTCTCCACGGACCTTAAGAGCACTTCAGCCAACGGCACATCCTCTTCCTTTTTCTCTTTCTTGACTTTGTGTTTTAGGCTGGCGCGTAGAAGGGTGACCGCGGCGTCCAAGTTCTCGGAACCCATCTCTCCGATCGAAGTGTCTTCGTGGAAGCTGTAAATGTCGTGGAAGGCCCTCGAGCTTACAATGCCTGACGCGGTGAGGTCACATAGGGCAACAGCATCTGATAATGGCACGTAAACCATGTCATCAACATTTTTGCCCGAGACGCTATTAGTCTCCCAGTCGATTACTCCGCCTGTGCCCGGCGATACTCCGGCGAAGTGGAGATCTGAAGTGTTACTGTAGAAGTCTCGGTATGTGTGGACGCTCTGCCCGCAAATTACCTTGATTAGGTGGGTGAACTCCTCCATCCAGGCTTTAACAGCCCCGTCCTCCAGATTTCTGATTTTGTCCTCAACCTTCCTTCTGGCTTTCTTGTCGAGCTCCCTGATGGAGAGAAGCTTGCCTCCGCTTTTGATCAGCACGTTTGGTACCGCGCAGACTGTTATCGGGGTCGACCTCGACATTAACACCACGGAGAGCCCATCCTTTACCTTGACGCGCCCTTCTACGCCCTCCTCCATCCTCGCCAGCTCCTTCGCTGACCGCTCGAGTATTTCGTGTGAGCATTTTATGACCTGTTTCAGGTGAGCCTTGTGGTGCGCCACGACAACGGAGAAGGAGGCGGTTGCCCTCACACCCATGCCGTAAACGTAGAGGCCGTCTTCGTCAAGCCTGAAGCTGTCCATTATCTCCCTAGAGTAGAGGAACCTGAGAAGCAGGTAGACGTAGTGCCAGACTTCTGGCGGGAGGAGGGCAAGCACGTCGTCTCCTCCAGTATATATCAGGAAGCCGCCGAACGCCTCCACCACGGACTTAACTACTGGAATGTTGAGAGTGATGACCATGGAGAGGACGGATAGCGTTGAAGGCGACGTGGGCCTGTTCCGGGAGTAGACGTCGCTGAAGTCGTCGCCAGTCTTCTCTTTGAGCATATTCCGGTGACTTACTATCTGGCTTTCGTCGGAGGGTGTGATCAGAATCTGCCACGGTGGGAGGAGCTCGCCGCTAATCCACTTTCCGACGTCGTCGCCATCCATCCTCAAGAGGACGAACCTCTCCTGCGGGCGGAAGCTGACCGGCACAGAGAGCTTCTTGTCCCCCTTCTTCTTGACGATTTCGCACGGCTCCCGGAGAGGTGACAGTATGACCTCCGCGATCTTCGAGCTAACATTATTCCCCCCTACCCCACTCAGCTTAAGGAGGAGGCAGACGTGCTCGAAAAGCTTCGCGGAAGCCAGCGCGACTAGTTTATTGTTCCTCACGCAGAGGTCCTTGAGTGCTCTGCACGCTTCCTCATAACTACCTTTAACCTTCTCCAGGGCTTCCCTATCCGCCGCTTTTGAGCGGGCTACTCTTACAGTCAGCTCGTCGAACAGCAAAACTGAGGAGTCCGCAAAGCACATCTCGTCTGCGAGCCTCGAAAGAGTGCCAATCTTAACTCGGAAATCGCCCCCAGCACCTTCAGCTAACTTAGAGAGCACGTGTAGAGCCTTATCGTGAAGGTCTTTGATTAGCTTGTTCGGGAAGGCGCGTTCATCCTCCTCCGGCTTCTTCCCGGCGAGTTTACCTGCCTCATCTAAATACTTTAGGAGAGCCTCGGCTGCCATGCAGGCCTCGTCGAAGCGGTTGAGCTCGGCTGACGCGAGGATGAGTGAGAGCACCGAGGCTCTAAACCATGCCGTCGCAACATCACTCACGGAGGGTATCCTGAACCTGTCTTTCCCAACACTCACTTTTCCGCCCAGCTCGCCTATAACTTCCGGCAGAATTTCTCTGAGGAGACGTTTCAGCAGGCAAACAGCGCAGAGCCGCTCATTGCGGTCAACGACAAGCTTCTCCTCCATTTTCTCCCAGGTTTTATCGTCGAGCTCAAGGTGGTCACGTATGCCGCACAAGCTACACTTGCTCTTCCCCCTGGGAACTTTCTCGGCGCTGAAAGCTTCATACTGCTTCCGTGACCCCATAGCGACTGTGAGCGTCTTCACGAGAGCTTCGAAGTCCTCGAGAGCATAGCTCTCGTAACCCAAATCGAGCCCTGCAAGCTCGTTCTTGAGCTCAGCCAGCCGGTTAAATTTCCCCTCATTGCGAGCCTTCTCATAAGCCTCGCCAGCCCATCCTCCCTGTTTCTCTCCACTTAGGAGGGGGGCAGTGTTCAGGACGGCGACCCTAATCTTGGTGAAAATGGACGTGAACTCCATATGCCTTCTAACCTGCGCCTCCACTCCCCCATCGACGCCGTAATCCCTCCTTAGCTTTTTGATGAGGACTTCGCATACATTATTCCAGAACTCGACCATGCCATGGTACATCATCTCTCTTATCTTCTTCTCGTCTACGTTGCCGTCCGGCGTTCCCTTGATTACTATTAGCGCGGCGTTCGGAATGGTTGAGCTTAGAACATCGTTCAAGTCCACTTGGCGGCCGAAGAGGCACGCCTCCACGAGAGGGGAGCGGAGAAACCAAGGGATGATAATCTGCTGAGGGCCAAACTTCCTCATTAGTGGGAGGAGTGCTGAGAGGCTGACGAGGGATAAAAGGTAGCTTGAAGCCCAGAAGTCAACGGTCTTCCTCGAAACCGAGATGAACTCTTGGACCCCGCCAATGTCGAGGTAAACCATGTAGAAGCCTGGCTCGACCCTGGTGGCGTCGGTCAGCGCGCTAACCATTTGGAGGTGGGAGATCATCGGTGATGATGGGATGCGCGTGTCCTCTGGAAGTAGGAGGAGCGACTTAACGACTGCGGCGTTCACGCCTCTCCAGATGTCTTTGTATACTTCGACAAGCTTGCTGAGCACGCGGAGGGCAGCCTCCCTCCCATTAGCAGCGGGTAAGGACACGGTGAGCTGGGGAACAGCGTCACCATACGAGAAGGGGGAGGGGAGATTCAGATCGAACAGGACGCCGGAGAAAGGGTTCTGGAGCAGCACCTTCTGAGGGTTAATGAGAGGGGTGAGGGTTCTATTAGATGCAGAGGCAGCTTTGTCGGGGAATAGCAGGCATCCACCTGAATGATGGGCTCTAATCTCGCCCTTAATCTCGTCGACATTAACACTAGACCCCAGGATCTTAGATGCTACATTTTCCGCGAAAACAAAGTGGTCCTTTCTGAAAACCTTGTCAAGGGGGTCGTGGAGGAGGCCGGCTATTTTGCCATCCCAGTAATCCATTTCTTTTCCTCCCTCCGGTTAATAGAGGAGTTTTTTATTATATAAATATTACTTGAAC
>JAHLWW010000082.1 GCA_019057715.1 Candidatus Jordarchaeum sp. JNZ_1113 | reverse complement strand
CTCTTCAGGCGTGCTCATTAACGGCTTAAGGGATGGTGTGGCGTCGGTCGTCAACCTCGTCCGAGCCATAGGAACTATCACGTTCGCCGTTACACCATACTTCGCCATCTCCTTGGCCACTATCAAGGTGAAAGCAGTTATCCCTGCTTTCGCCGCCCCATAATTGCTCTGTCCAGGGTTGTAAAGAAGCCCTGCGTCCGAAGCAGTATTTATTATTCTCCCAGCTACCGGCTTGCCCGCTTTAGACTCCTCCCTCCAGTAGGCGCACGCATGCCTAGTGCAGTTAAATGTACCTTTAAGGTGAACGTTTATCACAGCGTCCCACTCCTCCTCCGTCATGTTAAATATCATCCTGTCCCTTAGAATTCCAGCGTTATTAACAAGTATGTCGAGCTTGCCGAACGACTCTATCGCCGTGTCAATTATCCTTTTAGCCGCCTGAAAACTCGATACGTCATCGTAGTTTGGTACAGCTTCGCCCCCCATTTCCTTTATCTCCCTGACGACGTCATCCGCTGGTCCCTGGTGTTTTCCTGTACCATCAAAGCTTCCTCCAACATCGTTAACCACGACCTTCGCGCCTTCCCTAGCCAGCATTAAAGATTCTCCTCTTCCTATCCCTCTCCCGGCACCTGTAACTATGGCCACCTTACCCTTCAGCAACCCGGCCAAGACAACATCCTCCCTTTTCCCTTCTGATGAAGGGAAAAACTGACCCAAGTATAAGCTTTTCGTTCAAGCACTCCCAAGGTTGACGTGCTCACCACTCTCATTTCCCCCACTCGAAAACAGTTTTTAAACGCTTAAAGCATCCAAACATGTTCTTAGAGGTGTTACAGTATGAGGAGGGAGCCTCCAGAAAAAGTGGAAGTTAAAGTCGTTGTTTTTGACTTCGACGGGGTCCTATATGAGGGAGATCACAGCGTTCGCTTTGCTGATGAGCTGGGCTTCGGCGACGCTGCACGCAAACTTTACAGCGCAATGGTGAGGGGCGAAATCAGCTTCGAGGAGGGGCTGAGGCGGGGTGCTGAACTATGGCGTGGTGTTTCGGTTGAAGCTGTTAAAAAGGCCATGGGCAGGTTAGAACTTAGAGCTGGGGTCGAAGAAACATTCATCACTCTGAGAAGCCTTGGGTATAGGACTGCACTCGTCAGTTGCGGCGGTAGCAACATAGGTTTCCTTCCCGTAAAAAAGCGTCTGGGAATAAACTACGTTTACAGCAACCCCATGGAGTCCAGGAAAGGCGTCTTGACGGGGAGGATAGCCGGTAGCCCGATGACGCCTAAAAGGAAAGCTGAAGTTCTGGCCATGATCGCTGAGAGGGAGGGAGTAACACTTGCCGAGTGCGCAGCGGTCGGAAACGACGCTCTGGATATTCCCATGTTCAAGTTAGCTGGGCTAACCATAGGCGTTAATCCATCACCTGAAGCCCAAAAATACGTAATGTTCTCCATCAACCTCTCAAACATGAAAGACATACTAAAATACTTAACCTAACAGAACCGGTTAAATTACGCCATCACCACCCGTAACTTACCTTTTCCTCCCAATTTTGTTGATGCTCTTCAACGGTGTATTCAGTTTTAACATGATGTTTTTTGTATTGTGAAAAAAGTTAAAGATAAAAGGTTCGCTTGCTCAATTATACTGAGCAGGCTTGTTTTGAAGGGCGGTAGTGTTGGAAGAAGTCCCGGTTAGAGTGCTTTTCTTTAAGAGCAAGAGTTGCGCGTTCTGTGCTCCTGTCGAGCGGATGGTCAGGAAGGCTATATCCCGTCTCTTTGGAGACGAATTAATAACTGTGAACGTGTTCGATGTTGACGAGCATAACGAGTTAGTTGATGAGTATAAGATTACGAGTCTGCCGTACGTCATAGTGGGCGAGGTTCCCGTGATCTCTGGGATGGCGAGCGAAAAGGAGATCGAAGACGCCCTGATGAGAGGAATCCTTCATAGCGCTTCGTCCCGGGCTGAGAGGATTGAGGTGGGTGCTAAGCAGGTTTTCATAGAGGCAAACCTAAACTTCGTAGAGAGCATAAATTCTAAGGAGAGAATAAGGAGAAATATAGGGGACTATGTGCACATAAGCAATCTTCAGTTGGCCACGATTTCTCTCTTATCACTAGACACTACTGCTGGAAACCTCCTCTATTCCATAGGGAAGCTAGCGGGCAAGACGGGTGCCTTTACGGGTCTCCTTTATGATATTGAGCCCAGTCTCGGTGACCCTTACGCGTCGGTTGAGAAAAACTTTCGTAGCTTCCTGATTGCTATAGACAGGTTTCATGTAAAGCAAAACGAGTTAGGCGTATTTGATGCTAGGAACGCGGAAGTGGTGGAAGAGGATAAGGGCTACGGCCGTATCAGAATTTATGAGTCAGCAACCGCCACAGGGGTGCCCGTCATAGGCGAGCCCATATGTTACTTCACAGCTGGTATGATCAGCGGACTGGCAGAGGCAATTCTGGGCGAAACCGTGTATGTTGCTGAGAGAAACTGCTGGGGGCTGGGGGCATCCTACTGCGAGTTCGAGATTTCACTCAGCGAGGGTGCACTTGAAGGAAAGAAAACCACCCCCCACCTGACCAAGAAGGGTGTCGAGGCTAGAGAAGAGTCGTTCGGCCGCCTTATAAGAACTCTTACTAGAAACATGACTCAGAGCGTCTTAGAAGGACGCAGAATAAGAGTTGGAATCTCAGACTACACCCACATCATGAATCTTCAGCAGCAGATAACATCAATAAAGCTGGCAGACCCTGTTGCAGGATTCTTCCTCAGGCTTGCGGGGAAGAGGCTGGGGAGAATCATAGCGCCGAAAGAACACTTATCTGTTAATGAAGCGATATTTGAATTGAAAAACTACATGAATTCGCCGCTTAGCTTGATGAGTGGCATCCACTCGAACTGCAATATTAAAAAGGGTGACGGTGAAAGCTTCATCGTAACCGTAGAGTCATGCGCCTTCGCTTCAGGTCAGGAAAATATAGGTGTCAGCTTGTGCGAATTTGAAGCAGGCGTAATAGAAGGATTCATGGAGAAGTCAACCGGGAAGTCCTACTCGTCTAAGGAGGTTGAGTGCTGGGGTCTCGGGCAACAGCACTGCGCCTTTCAAGTCGAAAGGGAAAAGTTTTCCTAGAAACCTTTTAGTTGCAAAAAGAGCAGTGATCACGACAACTGAAGGAGAGGCCGCTATTGAGCCCCAAAGTTTACCGTGGATGCCCCTGTCTTCTACAGGAAAAGCACAAGACTTTCTGTCTCAACGAGGAAAACCTTACAGAGGTTATTTTAATCCCCACGGAAGGTGAAGTCTTCCTGTTAGAAAAGCGAGGAATATGCCACAACATTGTTCTGGCGGGAGAAGACGGTTACGTGCGGTGCCCATCTACAGGAAGTCGCGTGAAAGTTAAGGGGGAAAGCATTCCAAATGAGCTCTTTGAAGAAATGTATGGTTTAGCTAAACTGGCATTCACAGACCCCTCATCATGCACTCAATGCCTTCATAATCTACTGGCGTCAGAGGTGGCTGAGAAAAAGGTAACCATTTTCATTCTAGGTGAAAACCTGAACTTTGATTCTTATAGGAAAACACTGACAGACAAATTGAAGTCATTCGTCCCGGAAAATGATTTCTTAATACTTAGCGGGAAAACGAAGGGTACAACGCCACAGATAATACTGAAGAAGGGAAAGTTTATGGTTAACCTCCCAGCAACTCCGTTAGATGAATTAGAAAGAAAGATCTCACAGCTTCTCAACAAGCTTAATATTGCCGATTAAAACGCCATTTTACTGGATGGCTTAGCGTTTTTGATTATTTGTTCCTGTTTCAAAGTTTCCTGGGGCCGGAACCCTGAGTTCGGCAGTCATATTCAAGAAGTCTTCTCGACGCCACACGCAGAATAATTCGGCAATAAAATTAAAGAAAACTAAACTGAATACAAATACAGGATGAAGCTCCATCCTTTTGCATCTTAAACTCTAAAGATGCAAACGCTTCTTAACGAGTTTCCTCTGAGAGAAGAAAAAAACAAGAAATGCTCTCCGTCCATTTTTATTCTATTTTGAATATGTTGAATCGTAGAAACTCTTTTAGCATGTCAAGTTCTCGTTGGGCGTTTGGGCTCACTAGTCCTAATAGTTCCCTGAACGCTCTAAAGTACTCCTCATTTTCCTTCAAGAACGTCCCCCAAGCATACACTCTCGCTAACTTCGTGATCTTAAATGTCCCCTCCTCCCCAAACCCGGGAAGCTCAAATTCGAGCAGGAATCCTGAGTTGGTACGCTTCGCTTTGAACTTTCCAAGCCCTTTAAGGCATGCTTCAACGTCTTTTTCACCCCTTGGGAAGAAGTCATCTGTGATCTCCCCTAGAATTATCGATGGTTTTCCTCCTTTTGCCTCAACGTTGGCCGCTTCCTCTTCCGCTGCCTTTAACTCCATTTTGAGATCAGGGTAGCTAGGTTTCCTCTTCAAGGTTTTGGAGGCGCTTGTGGAGAGGAAAGCAAGCTCCACTCTCATGCTTTGTGATTCCAAGTACTGAGTGAAAAGTGAAAAGTGCTCTGATAAAGCGGACATCACTGACTCGAGGACTCCTTTTTGCCTTTTGGCCGCTTCCACGGCTCTAGCCACCAGCTCAGAGTCGTCTCTAGACCCTGCAAGCCGCTTTACTGCACGGTCAACAAGTCGAATAATGGTTTCCCTGTCCTCCCAGAGAGCGTACCCAGCATAATCCTCCAAAAACTCTTCCCGTCCCCCAAAGAAGGGGTCAATTATCCATTTTTCGACGATTTCCTCGAATGGTTCAGCCCGTCTAAAGATGCCTGCCCTCTCCTCCGCTAAGAGCTCCTCTATCTTCCTCTTAACTCCCCGCATCCCCCTAAGTTTTCTAGCCTCACTAACAAGAAAGTCTATTGCGTCTTTAATTTCTCCCTCAACGTCTACTCTGATGCTCTTAAGCAGTGATAACAACTCCTTAACAAAGGAGACCTCCTCCAGAATAACATCTGAAATCCTCACATAGAATCTGGCAACATCTTCAGGGTCCAACGATATTGGGGGTATGAGCATTACTTCTCCTTCACCCTCCCCGAGCACCCAGCCCCAAATCTGGCTCCGCCTCTTAGCAAGGTAGGATAAAAGCTGCCTTATCGAAGTAAAGGTGACATCAGTTTTCTTGGAAAACTTCTCAAGCCCCTTCTTTACCTTATCGTCCCCTTTAACTTTCTTAAGCTCTCTCATAATGGGATCATAAACTCTCATAGCAGCGCCCGCCAGCTCATCAACTCCAGAAACCCTTTCCCTCCTCAGCTCAGACACTATCACCTCTAGGATCATGAATGCTAACCGTGCGCCGTTAACCTTTCTCCCCATATCCAAATAAGAATCATACAGTAGCTTAACTAAAAGAGGCTTGCCCTCCTCATCCAGTATAACCCTACTCATCCAGGAAGCCATGCTTTTTCTAAGCCCCCTCATGAAAGCGCTCCCAACCCTCTGAACATCCTCAGCGCACCCCAACAAAAGCAACTTTTTCTCCTTTAGTCCTTCAAGAGTCACTTCGCCTTCTGATGAAGCCTTAACCTCTCCGTAGGCTTCCTTCACTTTCTCAATGAATGCTTCAAGCACCCCGGCCTCCTCCAGCATATAGCCCAAGGCGGGAAGCGCTGCCATGACGCTTCCACCAGCCTCCTTAAGAAAGGCTTCTGCAACCTCCAGGAAAACTTTACCCCTCACATCCTTAACAACATCTTTAACGTGCTTTATTGAGGAGAGGAGAACAGGGACCTCCCCCTTCATCACCACCGAAACCACTTTTTCCCAAACTTCTTCCTTGAGCTCCCTCCTAGCCTTATCCATGGCCGGGCTCGGACATGCAAGCAGGTGGCTAACCATATAAAGTCGGTCCTCGAACTCCTTCATTTGCTCGTTAACGTGATCTTCAACCCTCGCCTTCATCTCCTCAATCGTCAAACCATAGTAGAGTAGCCGGATCCTTTCCTCACCAAGCTCCTCCAGCATTCTACTCTTAAAATCGCTGAAAGCTTTCTCCTGAGCTGATTGTATCAGCGTGTAGGCATACCCCGCCAGTTCCTCCAGAACTCCTCGTCCCGCCTTCTCAAAGGCTAATGCCACAAGGGGGAAACGGCCACGGAGCTCCCCCTCCAGCCCTGAAGCCACCCTCCTCAGAACTCCATCAACCTTCATCAACTCATCGCGACTAACCATAAAACCGCCGCCCGTAACGAGGTCCTCACCGAACTTTTTCTCAAGAAGGAATTTTACAGCCCTGTTTCTCCATTCCTTTAAGACGTCATTCAAGGCTTTCCTCCAAATGTCAAGGTAACTCTTTCCACCCCCCGCCAGGAACAGGAAAGCCGGATTAGTTTCACAGCAAGCCTCAGCACATGAAAGCCACACGTGAGTAAACGCTTCATCAGCACGCTTAAAACCCCTCACAGCAACTAAAACCCCACCGTCCCCTCCGGCATCCTGCGCGTCAAAAACCGCTTCAAGATACTCCCGAGCAGCCTCAGCAACAACCATTCTCCCATCAGCTCTCCCTCCATCACGCGCAATCGCGTCAAGCGTGGCTCCCTCCTCTTTCCTCTGAAACTCGCTATACGCCTCAGAGAGGACACTATAAGTTTCCCCTAAGTCTTCGGCCCGCTTTAGCATTCCCTCCCTCTTTAGAGCCCCAATTTTTTGGCCGCTGCTCAGAAACTCGTCAAACCTTCCCTCTCTGGTTCGCCTCTTAATAGCGTCGACCACCTTATCCAGCAAACTTTCCCTCAGAAAACGAAAGAGCCACCCTCTCTCCTCATCCTGATAAAGTATGTTAACATCATAAGTGTACTTCTCACCTGGAGAGAGCATAACCCCAACGTACAGCTCCCTACTCTCGCCTCCAACATCAACCTGCCTTACACACCAGCCTAATCCTCCTTGAGGAGACAGCCCGCCAAAGAAAACATCCTTGGCTGATGCCGAATGCTCTCTCATAGCTTGCTCTAACCCATAAACAAGGGCCGCAGACATATCTGGATCGGTTCCAGCCTCACCAACAGTGAAAACAGCTATTCCGGTCGAGCCATCACCAACCAGAATACTCAGCGACCCGAACTTCCGCTTAACCTCATCAAAACCCAATAGTCAACCTCCCTAAGAAAAGAAAGACACTACTAAAGAGAAAAAAGGGGAATCGTTGTTTAAATCTTTCTCATTAAGCATTCCACCATTAAGGGGCATTTTGAACTATCAGTTAATATCCCCCGGTGAGCTCCTCATCCGCCATCTAAAAACTTCCTCCTTCAAGTTTTAGAGAGAGTAGACTCCTCATCTGAAAACTATTTTAACCGCAAATTCCTCCCTATTCTAATGGTAGACTACTTTTTGAGGAGGATAATAGTTACGGCGCGTCCGGGATTTGTTGTTTGGCTTTGCACACCGAGATGTAATCGCAACTGCCTCCATTGCTACGTGAAGGGCAGATTTACAGCAGAGTTAGAGACAAAGGAAGCTAAGAGACTAATAGAAGAAATAGGCGGCTTAAAGCCGGGCTTCCTGTCAATTACAGGAGGAGAGCCACTGGTCAGAAACGACATATTCCACCTGTTGGAGTACGCTGGAGACCTTATGCACGTTGGAGTAGTGACGAACGGAAGCCTCATAGATGTGGAAGCTGCAGCTCGCCTTAGCAGACTTGACGTTTACGTCTCCCTAAGTTTTGACGCCGCCACAAAGGAAACCTGCGAACTAATAAGAGGAAAAGGCGCCTGGGAAAGGGCAGTGGCAGCAGCGCGGGCTCTAAAGGAGAACGGCGTTCCATTTAACCCCGTTATGACTATCACGTCACTAAACGTTCATGAGGCAGGAGCCTTCGTCAATTTCGCAGCGGACATGGAGAGCGGTCACGCCTCCCTAATACCCCTGATACCTTCAGGGAACGCGGACGCAAGACTAATGCCCTCCCAGTCCAGTCTTGCATCAGCAATAAAGAGCGTCGAGGAAGTAGCTGAAGATCGCGGATTCCCAGTCAGCCTGTGGTGCACACCATTCGCCCAAGCACTTGTGAAGTCCCCCTACATACACCCGGGGGGATGCAGCGACCTCTCAATGGACATAGACCCCGTCGGAAACGTTCTCCTGTGCGATGTTCTAGACTTCAAGCTGGGAAACATTCTAGAGGACGGCGGAAAACAGGCCTGGCGAAAAATGATGAGCAACCCGCTCTACAAGGAGTTCAGAGACGCCTCAAAACTAACAGGGAAATGTAGAGAATGTACTCTTAAACTAACTTGTAGGGGTGGATGCAAAGCTAGAGCATACCTAACGCGAGGCTCGTTCTTCACTCCAGACCCACTATGCCCCCTTTAACGTAAAGAACAACAAAACCACTATTCACGGCTGACAAAATAACTCATCCACTTTTCCAAAAGCCGAACGACTACGAAAAACCAACCAAAATCCCTTGAATTACCGTTCAACGAGAGAACAGACGTCATTACAGAAGATCAAAGCTAGTTATGAAAGACAAAGAGAGAAAGTATAT
>JAHLWW010000081.1 GCA_019057715.1 Candidatus Jordarchaeum sp. JNZ_1113 | reverse complement strand
AAGGTATAGGGCGGCGTCTTGTAACCCTTTTCTTCTCAGTTCCTGAAGAGCGAGACTACAGCTTCTCGGCGGAGGAGGAGTAGCCCACACGAACGTGTCTTTTCCCACACCTTGAAGGTATATGATGCGGTTGTCGTAAAGCGTCTTCAGCACTTTTCTAGGGTTGGAGAAAAGCTTGCTTGAGACCCTTAAAACCAAGTTGACGTTAATTCCCGGTGGCATGTGAAGTATGAGGTCATAGAGCGCCCTAGCGTCCTTCCAATCGTCGTGCTCCCCTTTAAGAAGGCCACCACTGGTGACTGTAGCAGTAAGCTTTCCATCAGAAACAATGAATTTTCCAGCCGACTCAAGAAAAATTTTGTTTATCTTCTCCGCCTCGTCACCTGAAACCTTAGCCACTTCCTTTATGAGCCTTGGTAGTTCGGCTGGCACTTGAAGTAGCCTGAGAAGCCGGGCAGTAAGAGCGTACGTTTTTCCCATGAAGAACACGTCTATGTGCCTTCTTGCCTCGTAGGCGGGGAGACGCAACTCTCCACAACTAAATTTCCTGTTAAAGGAGTCAAGAAAAATTGCTCTCACGGGTCCAGCAAAGGAGGCGTTAATCGAAGCAGAGAAGGATACGGCGTCCCTGCAAGCTCGCGTAGAGCTAACAAGCAATGCTCAGACCCCCCTCCCCCTCTTACCCCAGACGGCCTCTAGGCCGTGTTTAGGCTTAAACATCCTGTAGAAGACCTTTGCTTCGACACCATTCCTCCTAGCTATCTTGATTATTCTGGTGAAGAACTCGTCAGTTAGAAAGTCAAGTAGGGGATCCTCAACGAGACTGAAGGCGTGCGCGAACTCTAACGGCCAGGGAACATTGTTCACGTTGCTTGCCTGATAATAAATAGCTGAGCAGACATACTCGAAGAGCCGCTCATCCTCCACTATGCTCCGGTGAACTTCAACTCTTATTGGCATAGCATCATTTGGCTTAAAGTAAAAGAAGCGCATGTCTGATATGAAGTTCGCATAGTTCCCGCCGAATATCTTTCTCTTCGCCAAGTCATCCCAGAGCTTGCTCTTGCTGGGGGACGTGATAACCAGTTTCCTCTCTCCGTTTTTGCCGGATGCTGGGAGGAGCGGGTCGAGAAGGGCTACGTCGCTAACCCTGCCATAAAAACCTATTGATTCCGGAAGTTGAGACGAGCTTGAAATAAGCTCTGTCGAGTGAGGTGCTTTGACTATGCAGGCATGAGGGCGATCCATGAGCTTTTCAGCCAATACGTCGGCTATTCCCCCCTCTCCATATATTCTTCTGAAAACCCTTTCATACTCCTTCTGGACTTCTCTCGAGACTCTATACTCGCGTGCGAATGGCCTATAGAACGGAAGAAGGGCATGGTGTGGGAGAATCGGGCCGTCAAGGAGGACTAAGTCACAGTTGTGGGAGTGAAGGGCGTCAAGCGCCACCAGTCGTTCAAGATACTGGCGTGAGATCGCTTCAACCCTTTCCAAGTCCTCGTCCACCATTCCTATGGTGGGAATGCACTTGGCTGCGACGCGGGGACTATAAACAAGCGGGTTATCGCATTTAAAGAAGACAGCCACAGCCGATACCACTATAAGCGACAACCCAGCTCTTTCACTTCTGTTCGACGAGCCATCAATACCAACAGTTAGTGCTTCCTTGGCTGCAGGGTTAACGTTCAGCTCGACAAGCTTCAAGTCTCCCCTAAAGGTCTCAATTCCCCTTATCATTGAAATGTATGCGTTATAGAAACGCTCGGCTTCGTCTCCCAGTATTTTTAGCGCTTCATAAAATAACTGGCCCTTTTGAAGTTCTCTTTCTTCGAGTATTTTAAGAAGGTTCAAGACGCGCCACCCCCTCCGCGAACTCCTCATGAAGCTCAAAGACTGTCTTGCGGCCGTATCCGAGCCTTATATCCCCCTTATCAATGGACACGCATACCGGCTCCCTTATCGGGGTAGCCATCCCGGCAACCAGAAACTCCCCCACTCCCAGCCTCGGAAGGATACCCTTTATCTCAGGGAAGTCTGTGTACCCCTCTATAGCACTCATATCGCTAGCGGCAGTAAGGCAGCCGCAAAATAAAGTGCAAAGATTCGAAAAAACAGCCTTGGAAATTCTCGATATACGCTGGTTAACTATGGTCAAGTTAGCCCCAAACTTCCTCCCCTCCTCCGAAAGGCTGGTTATCTTCCCCAAGCAGAGGAACGGCTTCCCAACAATGACCTGCGAGTAAGCTCCCCCGGTTTCCGGAATGTAATTTTTAGCTTCATCTATCACTAGGTGTATGGGGAGACGCTTCTTGAGTATCAGGTCGGCGATTGTCCCCAGCTTCGCCTGCCTCGCCTCGAGAGGATCCTGAGAAGCATCAATCACGAGTATCCTGTTAGCTGCAAGCTTCCAAACCTTAGAGTAATCATCAATGCTACTGCCATTAAAGAAGCAGGATCCAAGCATCTTTATCCGTTTCTCTATAGCAACGCTCCAAGTCCTACTAGACTGGTCCTTACTATAAAACTCCTTAAGCCAATCGTTGACGTAGTTCATGAATACACTCGAGTCGAGCCCAACTTCCCCCGCCAAGAAGTCCATCATGAAGAGATCGGCCGCCACCTCAACCGCCTTACGAGCCTGGGAAGGAAGCACGTCAAGCATCAGAAGCTTAACAAGGTCGCCCGAGTCTGTAGGAACAACAGGTAGATCAGAGCTCTGAAGCACCTCAAACCTACTGCAAAGCTCACCGAGATTTCCAGTAGCATACTCCCCCGTGTGATCCCAGACAAGGACATTAATCTTCTTCGACAAAGAGGATAAACCAACCAAGAAGGATGCAGCAGTCACGCTCTTCCCCATGCCAATACGGGCGAATATTCCCACACCAAGCCTCAAAATGGCAGAAGCGTCAACCTCCACAGAATAGTCCGTCTCCCTTATTCGGCCTATCTCGAAGTACTCGTCCTCCCTCGAAGGATCCTTGAAAAGCAAACGGTAATCTTCCTTACTGGCCACATAAACAGGGGAGCACGGTTTCGGCGGATGAGCAATGCTCGCGACGCCAGGACCGACGGGTTTGCCATAAATCCTCAGCTCTCCATATTTAAGGTTCTGCTCAAGCTGAGGGATCTCACCGTAAATACTTGAAAAGTAGTTTAATACATCAGTTGTTGCCCCCCTAGTGGCGGCGTTAAGACCAGTAACCAACCCTATAACTTTAACCCCACCATGCCTAATCGTTAAAAGTTGCCCCTCGTACACATACTCGTCAGCATAGTCGAAAACCGCAAAGTTGCAGACCTTCGTGCTCGTCGGGCTTACGATAAATCCGACAGGAACTTCCCCCTTGAGAATCTGCTCTTTAGACCTCACATAATCGTAATCCTCAACTTCTGAGCTCATGAATGCGCGCAAGAGCGCAGGATCGAAATTGTCTCCCAGAGACAAAGGACCAACCCCAGCAGACTACATAATAACTCAACTAACCATACAAACTACAAATAAATTTATTACTAATGGAAGTATATCCTATCATGATATATAAATTTTTTCCTTTTTTTGTGATAGTATTGCCTTAAAAAAATTAATTATTTCGTCATGTGGTCGTATGGAAGGAGAATGTTTCTCAGAGTGCCGGAAAGGATTCACAGGAGTTAGGTAAGATTTCGGTTTATTGTTCCTATTATAGTATAATAAATTAACGGGATTTTCGTGATAGGAACAGTCATGTTTAGAGGAAAAACTTATAAGGTTTTTTGTGTATTGATTCTATCAAATAACTTCCGATTTTATTTTTTTGAGTGAAAGATTGTGGGAGTGAACGTCTGGTGGAGGACGTGTTGAGAACTCTTATGGATCTGGATAAGGCTAAGACCAGGTTGGAGGTCTTGAATGCCGTTCTAGATTATGGCCCTGTATCTCCATCCGAGGTCGCTGAGAAGCTTGGCTTATCACAGAACGCCGTTAACATTGCGCTTCACTACTTGTCTAAGAGCGGCATTGTTAGAAAAGTCGAGAGGGGGCTTTACGAGGCGAACTATGCTGTTTTCTGCAAAGCTTTTTTAGCTTTAGCCTTTAAGTTGAGAGATGTTGTTGGGAGGTGAAGGAACGTGAGCATGCTTGGGGATAGTGTTTTGAGGCTTCGCGGGGGGAGCTTGAAGGTGCTGTCGCTTCTCTCGGTTTCAGTTAAGCCTCTTAGGCCGAGCGAGATAGCTGAGATTCTCGGTATGCCGTTGAAGGACGTTGGAAAGTACCTTGTGAGGCTCTCGGAGAAGGGGTTGGTTTCGAAGGTTGAGGTGAACGGTTCTCCCGGCTATGTCTCCAAAATAGACTTACTAGAGCTACTTCTGGACCATGAGAGGCGTTTGAGGAATTTGGAGTAGGCTGAGGTCTTACCTTGAGAGTTGAGGAGCTTGAAGGTGTCTTTGAACGCATACTGAGTATGCGGGAGAGCTCGCTGAAGGTTTTAGTTTATATTCTAGTGAAGGGGAAACGAGTTACCCCTAAGGAGATTATTGATGAGACAGGGTTAAGCCAGAATAGCGTCTGGAAAGCTGTTAGGCGGCTTGAGGCGGCAGGCGTTATAAGATCTGTTGAGAGGGGGTGTTACGAGGCGAATTATGGCTTCATACTAGCCCTGTTGCTTCTTAAGCTACAGAGGATAGCCGGATCTATTGGGAGAGAGGAGAATGAGTGAGAGTGAGGAGGACGCTAGGTCTGGTTTCGCAAAGTTCTTAAAGCTTGGGGAGGCCTCCATGAGGATAGTGGAGTATGTGTTGTGCTCCTCAGATCCAGTTACGCCTAAAGAGCTTATTGAGAAGTTAGGGTTAAGCGAGGGGGCTGTTTGGAACGCGCTTAGCAGGCTTAGTAAAGCCGGATTTCTGGTTCCCACGGGGAGAGGAGAATACAGAGCTAATCAGGGATACATACTTGCAATGGTCCTCTTCGCTTTAGTTGAGCTTTACGAGAAAAGGGGGAAGAGGAGATGAGTGGAAGTATTGAAAAAGTGAATCCTAGAGCCGTGATATCGGCTCTTATGGGTTTCAAGGAGAGAGGGGCATCCGTTCTTTCATATATTCTTATGAGGCAAGAGGGAAAGCCTGTTCCGCCATCAGAAATCCAGAAGGCGCTGAACATTTCTCCGTCAAATCTTTCCCACTCGGGAAGAAGTCTTGAGAATCTCGGCTTAATAAAGAGGAGCCCAGATGGCTACACTCCGAACATGGGAGTGATCATAAACGTTTTGTTATCTGTCGTAGTAGACCTTGTAAAGCGCGTTGAAGAGCTGGAGAAAGAAACTGAAAAGAAACAAGGATAAGTTACACGTCAACGACTAGGTAGCGAACTTGATGGCGTCTTAGAACGGTATCTTAGAGCGGGGGAAATCCTCGCCTACTCGAACTTCATAATGCTTCATGGTTCATTGCTAACTTTTGTTTTGAGATTCCGGGAAGCGCATGAAGGCTTTGCGTCGCTAATGCGTTGAGTTTCCTCACTTTGCTAATCTCTTTTCTTCCTTTTAATGTGCCTTGACGCGTTTATAGCTGCCATGGCTCCTTCTCCCGCCGCAGTTACGACTTGCATTCCACCACACGTGCAGTCTCCAGCTGCAAAGACCCCCTCGATGTTTGTTCTTTGCCAACGGTCAACTTTAACGCAGCCTTTCTCGTCAACTTCTACGCCTGCTTTTTTTACCAGCTCACTCGTAGGCACTCCGCCGAGAGAAATGAAAACGCCGTCAGCAGGGAGAACGTCTTCTCTTCCATCTTCGTATATTATTTTGACGTGTTCAACGCTATCTTTCCCACCTATCTCTGTAACACGTGCCTCGATCACTTTTACACCCTTACTCCTAATTCTCCGTATTAAGTCTTCGGCAGCTTCAAGAGGCGCGCCATGAGTTACCAGTACAACTTCACCCGCCAAGTCAGTTAAGAAGAGGGCGTCGGCCGCTGCCTCCTCGCCAGAGCCAACTACTATTACTCTAAGTCCTTTGAAGAACGCGCCGTCACATACGGGGCAGTAGCTTACTCCCCGCCCTAAAAACTCGGACTCTCCAGGTATTCTGATCTTACGTCTCTGGGTTCCAGTAGCAATTATCACGGCCATAGACAGGTAGCTACCCTTCCTGGTTGTGACCTTTTTAAGTGGACCCTTCAGGTCTAGGTCTATGGCCTCTTCGAATGTTCTTATCTCGGCGCCAAACTTTGAGCATTGCTTAACCATTCTTTCCACGAGCTCAACGCCAGCTATGCCTTCAGGGAAACCAGGATAGTTCTCTATGAAGGGGGCTTCTCCTGCTCTTCCACCCGGGATGCCGCTCTCCAAGATGAGAGTCCTTAAGCCGAGCCTAGAAGAATATATTCCAGCCGTTAGCCCAGCTGGACCAGCACCCAATATGACCAAGTCGTATACTTGTTCCTCTTGGCTCAAAACATATCACCAAAAGAGTTTTTAGTCGTTCAATAATTTTGAGTCGATGATTTATATTTGGTTTTGGTGTGTTTAGCTTTTTAGCTAAACTAGTTTGTATTAGTGTCGTTGTGATTATGTGAGTTTCTTGTTGTGTGATAAATTTTATAAGGAAGTTATAACAGCGTTATTATAACAGCGTTATATAAATGGTGGTAGAAGTGAAAGTGGCGAACGACATTACAGAGCTTATAGGTGGAACTCCGATTGTTAAGTTAAGGAGGGTTGTGGAGCCCGGCTCAGCCACAGTTTACGCCAAACTGGAATGGTACAACATAGGTGGGTCTGTGAAGGACAGGATGGCTTACTACATTTTGAAGCACGCTGAGGCTGCAGGGAAACTTAGCAAGGACAAAGTAATACTTGAGGCCACCTCCGGTAACACAGGCATATCCCTAGCTATGTTGGCCGCGGCGAAAGGGTATAGAGTAGCGATAGTTATGCCTGAGTCCGTAAGCGAGGAAAGGCGGAAGATAATTAAGGCTTTTGGTGCCGACCTTATTCTTTCACCCGGAGAGAAGGGAACAGGAGGCGCCATAGAGTTAAAGCAAAGGTTACTAATGGAGAACCCTGACATTTACGTTGACATAGACCAATTCCGTGACCCAGCAAATATCCTGGCGCATTATGAAACGACAGGGAAGGAGATAATTGAGCAAACACAAGGGAAAGTAGATATGGTCGTTGTTGGCGTGGGAACAGCCGGGACAGGTGTTGGAACGTCAATGCGGCTTAAGGAATATAACTCAGAGATAAAAGTGGTTGGAGTTGTTCCTAAGCTCGGCGTGAGCATTCAGGGACTCAGAAATCCTAATGAGCCGTATCCGACTCAGCTTTTCAGAAGAGAATGGTTCGATGAAATAGTGGAAATTCCGAAGGAACTGGTACCTGAAACGTTTGATGTCGCTAGAAAAATAGCGAGAATGGAGGGGTTGCTGATAGGAATGAGCGCTGCAGCAATAATGTACGTCGCCCTGAAAAAGGCAAAGGAGCTTGGTCGGGGAAAAACCATAGTGGCAGTATTGCCAGATAACGGGCTAAAGTACCTTAGTACACCACTTTACAATTCACAGTAAGACTCCATAGACGGTAAGTGAAGGTTAGTGTTAAGAACTGGTTGAAACTAACTGCGGGTCTTTTAGAGGCTATGAGCGCCGTGATGCCAAGTCTTGCTTATTTAAATACTTAATTTAATAAAATAAGTCGTATAATGTTTTTTGGTGGTGGTTTCATGCGTCCTCCATGTGAACTTGTTATAAAATGCGTGCTTCCGGTTGTACGTTCTCTCGTGGCTAAGGAGCTCATCGAGAGACATGGCTTTTCTCAGGTGGCTGCAGCCAAAAAACTTGGAGTTACTCAGGCTGCGATCAGTCATTATCTGTATTCGAAGCGTGGAATGAAATATTTGGAGAGAGTAAGTTCGATAGGCGACATGAGCCGACTGGTCAAGGAATTGGCTGATGGAATAGCTAGTGGGGCTATGTCTGATGCGGAGTTAGTGACGCGGCTTTGCGGCGTATGTTCGAGCATGCGTTCTCAGCGTTTGCTGTGTGACATACATAAAGGTTTTGGGAATCTGCCCGACACATGCAACCTTTGTACGGACATATGAGCATGGAAGCACATCATATTTGGCGTGTTAACCAATTCTGGCTCCACTTTTTCATGCATGATTCCGAACAAAACACGTAGAGCTTATTGACGCAACAGGTTTTCCTCGTTATTGGTTTGCCCTTTATAAGTTGGCCACAGGTTTGACACCTCATTTTTCCGCCTCCACGCATCTGCCTTTCTTAACAATAGTTAATTTTATTAATGTTTCGACACTAAAAACACTTAAGGTGGAGTAATATGACAGCTGAGGAATATGGGGAGCTCGATGAGGCGATAATTACAAGAGCAATTATTGAGAGCTCCGCTAGGATGCTAGTTGATGCTTCAAATACGGACGTCGTAGTAGTTGGAGCTGGACCAGCGGGACTTACAGCGGCGAGATACCTCGCTAAGTCCGGCCTAAGAACAGTTGTTTTCGAGAGAAAACTCTCCTTTGGAGGCGGTCTAGGTGGAGGAGGGATGCTCTTCCCCAAAATTGTGATCCAGAAGCCGGCAGACGAAATTTTAAGG
>JAHLWW010000080.1 GCA_019057715.1 Candidatus Jordarchaeum sp. JNZ_1113 | reverse complement strand
GTTGGGGGGAGGTTTCTGCGCGTTTATTCTGGTAGGCTTTGCTTGTTGAGTTTTTGTTGTTGGTGCTTTGTTGCGTGGCGTAAGGTTTATATAGAAGCGCTGTTTCACTCGTTTGATGACTGAAGCTCAAGGGCTTCAGCAGAAACTTCCTACGCCAACACAGGGGGTACAGGAGGATATAGCGTATGAGTTGGGAAAGACGGAAGAAAAGGCGGTCCCCCTTCGACGACTTCTTCGGCAGCTGGTTCGAGGACTTCGAGGAGATGCTCGAGAACTTCTTCAGGTCGCCCTTCAGGGACATGGACAAAATGATCAAGGAACTGCCCAAGACTCGTCTCCCGGATGGAACCGAGGTCAAGGGCCCCATAGTGTGGGGGTGGAGCATAAAGATTGGGCCAGACGGCAAACCGGAAATACAGGAGTTCGGTAATGTTCCTCGCCCGTCAAGTGAAGCCCCTATAAGGGAGGTTAGGGAGCCGCTGATTGATGTCATCGAGGGCGACAATGAGATCATAGTTGTCGCTGAGACGCCCGGCGTCGAGAAAGACGAAATATCAGTCAACTGCACTGAGGATGAACTCGAAATAAAGGCGGGAAACAAGTATTATAAGCGCGTCAAGCTTCCTTCTCCCGTTAAACCAGACGAAGCTAAGGCAAGTTATAAAAACGGGATCTTGGAGGTGAAGATCCCACGAATAATGAAGAAAGGTCATGGAATAAAAGTAGAATAAAGAATGGGGGTGTTAGGTTATGAGTGTGAGTGGGATACCTGTTTTGATTTTGAAGGAAGGTGCTGAGAGAACACGTGGAAGGGACGCGCAAAGATCCAACATTATGGCTGCAAGAGTGATTGCGGAGGCTGTAAGAACAACGCTTGGACCTAGGGGAATGGACAAAATGCTCGTCGACTCACTTGGAGACATAACAATAACGAATGATGGCGCCACAATACTTGATGAGGTAGATGTTCAGCATCCTGCGGCTAAGATGATGGTTGAGGTTGCTAAGGCTCAGGATGATGAGGTTGGTGATGGAACTACTACGGCTGTAATTATAGCGGGGGAGCTTCTTAGGAGGGCTGAGGAGCTTCTTGATCAGAGGATTCATCCGACGGTTATTGTTAGTGGTTATAAGAAGGCTGCTGATAGGGCTGAGGAGGTTTTGAATGGTATTGCTATGGATGTTAGGCCTGATGATAGGGAGTCTCTTTTGAAGATTGCTATGACGTCGATGAATAGTAAGGTTGTGGCTGGTGCTAGGGAGCATCTTGCTCGGGTTGCTGTTGATGCTATTCTTCAGGTTGCTGAGGAGAGGGATGGGCGGTTTGAGGCGGATAGGGATATGGTTAACATTTTGAAGAAGCAGGGTAAGAGTTTGCTTGAGACTGAGCTGGTTAGGGGTATGGTGATTGATAAGGAGGTTGTGCATCCGGCGATGCCTAAGAGGGTGAAGGGTGCGAGGATTGCGTTGGTGGATGTTCCTCTTGAGGTGGAGAAGACGGAGTTTGACGCTGAGATCAGGATTACGGATCCTTCTCAGATGAAGATGTTTCTCGAGGAGGAGCAGAAGATTTTGAGGGATATGGTTGAGAAGGTTAGGGCTAGTGGTGCGAATGTGGTTTTCTGCCAGAAGGGTATTGATGACTTGGCTCAGCATTTCTTGGCTAAGGCGGGGATTGTTGCTGTTAGGCGGGTGAAGAAGAGTGATATGGAGAAGCTTGCGAAGGCTACTGGTGGTAGGATCGTGACGAACCTTGACGACTTGTCTCCTGGTGTGCTGGGTGAGGCTGGGCTTGTCGAGGAGGTTAAAATTGGCGAGGATAAGGTTGTGTATGTGAGGGACTGTAAGAATCCTAAGGCGGTGACTATTGTTGTGCGTGGTGGGACGGAGCATGTCGTGGATGAGGCTGAGAGGGCGCTTAATGATGCGTTGTGTGTTGTGAGGGATGCTGTGGAGGACCGGAAGATTGTGCCTGGTGGCGGGGCGGCTGAGGTTGAGGTGGCGAGGCAGCTTAGGAAGTTTGCCGAGTCTGTTGGTGGAAGGGAGCAGCTGGCTATTGAGGCGTTTGCTGATGCTGTTGAGGTGGTGCCGAAGACTTTGGCTGAGAACAGTGGTCATGACCCGCTTGACGCGCTGGTGGCTTTGAGGGCGAAGCACGATAAGGGTGGCGTGTCTTACGGGTTGAATATTCAGACTGGTAAGCCGGATGACATGGTTAAGCTCGGTGTGCTTGAGCCTCTCAGGGTGAAGAGGCACGCTATTAGGAGTGCGAGTGAGGCTGCATCAATGATACTTAGGATCGATGATGTGATAGCGAGCAAGCCTCACAAGGAGGAAAAGGAGAAGGAGAAGGGCGGAGCGGGGATGCCGCCGGGGATGGGCGGCGAGTTCTAGTAGATTAACTTTTTCTTCTTTTTCTGCGTGTTTCACGTGTTGGTTGTTTCTTCTTTGAGTTTTTCTGTTAGTTCGGTGTAGAGCTTGAAGGGTAGCATGTCTTTTAGGATTGGGTTTTTCATTCTTGTTTTTCTTTCGTGTTCTAGGTTTATGGTTCCGGTCTTGAAGTCTTCTTCTCCCGTTTTGCACTCTGTTAGTGTTCTTCCTAGGGGGTCTATTATTCTGCTGTGCCCGAAGAAGTTGACTCCGCGTTGTTCTCCTGCGGCGTTGACGTAGACTAGGTAGGCTGCGTTCTCGAAAGCTCTGACTGGTAGGACCATGTCGAAGAAGGGCTTTGATGTGTGTGGGGCTGCTGAGATGTTGATTATCAGGTCTGCTCCAGCATAGCAGTATGCTCTTGCGGCTTCGGGGAACGCGAAGTCTCTGCAGACTTGTAGCCCTATTTTGCCTAGGCTGGTGCTGCATAGTTTTAGGCTGTCCCCGGGCTTGCAGTACATGTGCTCGAAGAATGTTCCTTCTCCGTATCTTCCCGTTGGAAGGTGCAACTTGTTGTAGACGTGTATTTTTCCGCTTGGCTCGACTAGGACTGCGCTGTTATGGATGACGCCTCTTCTCGCCGGGTTTTCCATTGGGGCGCCGAAAACCACGTGTATTCCCAGTTCGGAGGCGGTTGAAGCTATCTTCCTCACCGGGTAACTGTCAGGTTGCTGGACGCACCTGTAAAAGGTTTCGAAGTCTTTTCCATCCATCACCATGTAGCCGCAGAGGGACATTTCGGGAAAGACGACGAGCTTGGCGTCTGAGCTTGCAGCGGTCTCGATGAGCCCGCACATTTTTTCAAGGTTCTTCTCGACGTTTCCACACTCACTGTTAATTTGGGCTAGAGACACATTAAACTCCACAGAGACACCTCCAACGCGGGGAGATCCGGGTTGCCGCTAGATCTAGGTGGTAACCCTTTTATTTCCCCTTCTCCCTTCTGGAGACTCGGAGTTGTTTCTCCTATTTCTGATGGAGGGTTTTCGTTGGCTCCTCTCGAGGCGGTTGTCTGGCCGTGTACGCTGAGGTGTAATGGTGTCTGTGTTCACTGCTATGTTAGGGGTCGCTTCCATAGGGAGCTTGGGTCGGATGAAGGGAGGCGCCTGGTGGCTGAGGTGGCTGAGGCTGGAGCGGAGATGCTCTCGTTCGTCGGAGGAGAACCCCTCCTCAGAGAGGATCTCCCCCTGCTTATGAGGTATGCTGTTGATTCGGGTTTGATGGTTGAGGTTGTGACGAACGGTTTCTTGATGAGCGGTGAGGTTGCGAGGATGCTTTCCCGCCTCGAGGCGAGGGTGCTGCTGAGCGTTGATGGCGCGTCGAAGCCCGTTTGCGAGTCGATGAGGGGGGAGGGGGCTTGGGAGAGAATACTGGCTGCGGCTGAGGTGATGAGGCTGGCGGGGCTAGACTTCATACCAGTAATGGCGCTCACGTCCTTTAATGTTCGCGAGGCAGGAGACTTCGTTTCGTTCTCGTGCGGAGTCGGGGGGAAGATGGCGTCTTTCCTTACGCTGATGCCCTCCGGCGCCGCTAGGGGGAACAGGCTCCTAGCATTAAGCCCGGAACAGCTGAGGCACGCTCTCGCCGAGATATGCAGGGTGGCTGACAGCCTGTCCTACCCCGCCGAGGTCCGCTGCACACCCTTCGCTGAGAGAATAGCTGATTCGAGCCACGTCAAGGTTTGGGGGTGCTACTATAAAGTTATGGACCTTAACTCGGTAGGGGACGTTCTTCTCTGCGACGTCTTGGACATTAAAGTTGGTAACATACTTGAGGATGGGGGGCCAGAGAGCTGGGGGAGGCTCTACGGTGAGCGGGTAGGCATGGGGCTACTGGACTGGAGGAAGCTGAGGGGTAAGTGTGCTTCGTGCCCCTCTAAAACGTCCTGCCTTGGAGGGTGCAGGGCGAGAGCCTACCTCGAAACAGGATCCTTTTTTAACCCTGACCCGTTATGCCCCATCTAGCATTTTCCTACCTAGACAGCGTACCTCTCCCCTACTGTGGGGAGTGTAACGTCGGCTCCAATTTTCCTGATAAACTTGGCGAAGACCTCCGGCTGCTCGCAGTGGACGGGGAACACCTTCCTGGGCTTTATTCTCTCCACGACCCTTTTTAGTTCGACTGGCATCACGTGGCCTGAGACGTGCACGTGGTACTGGGGGAGACCGTAGTGGTCTAGCCAGTTCCTCATCTTGTTAAAGTCTAACTCCATTTCCTCGTTGAAGGGCTCGGACGAGGAGTAAATGTAGCAGCTTCCAGGCATGGGTTTGACGTCAATTAGCTCCTCGAAATCGTATAGGGAGGCGACGAGTATCACCTTATCCTGTATTTTTGAAACTTCGCTCGCCTCGATGCTCGCCTCTTTCTCCAGTAGTTCTTTCTCCCAATCTTTGTATTTCTCCTTCTTCTTTCTGAGGACCATGAGTCGCTCACCGCTCAAGCATGGAACTTCGAGGTGCGAGTCGCACTTCAGCCTGCTTAAGAGATAAGCTTGTTTCACCGACACTATCAGCTTCCTCCCGTTCCTTTCAGCCACATCGTAGAACGTTCTAAGCCTGTCAATGTCCGTGCTGGCGAAGTAAGCTACAACTAATCCGTCAGTGTTACTCACTATGTAATTGATCTTCTCTTTGACCTCCCACTCGGAGGAAACGTAGGCGTTTGAAATATTCGTGGCTTCCGTTATCAGAACGTCGACGCCCTCCTCCTCGGCCGCCCTCACGAAGTCCTCTGTTAAATCGCTCTTAGCCCCGTGCATCCTAAAGTCACCAGTGTAAGCCACAGTCCCCTCCGAAGTATGAATGACGAAGCCGTAGGAGCCGGGAACAGAATGGTCGACGTGAAAAGGCCTGATCTCCACGCCGCCCACCTTAAGCCTCCCCCCTGTTCTAAACGTCTTAAACCCGTCTCTCCTACCCTCCTTCCCTATCATCCATCTCCCCGTTTTCGTGAAGGCGTCCATTATTATGGCGGCTGTCTCTCCGCAGAAAACCGGGATCCCCTCCTTAATTATGGGGAGGAAGCCGGCGTGATCCATGTGGGCGTGAGAGACTACTATGGCGTCAAATGAAGCTTCAAACTTGTCAAACTTGTAAATTCCCTTGAGGGGAGGTAAAACTCCGAGCTCCACCAGTCCCTCCTTCCTCCTAGGGGAGAGGAAGGGTTTAGAGTAGAATTTCCCCATCTGGGCGAAGGAAACACCAAAATCCAGGAAAATCTTGGCATCCTCGTCCTCAAGCAAAACCTTGTTACCTCCAACCTCGCCCACTCCACCATAAAACACGAGCCAAACCACTCAGTCACACACCCCCTCACCGAGAACACTATGATGCCGCGAAAAAACAGTAATACTCCATCGCCTCCACTCACTAGTCGTGTCCAGATAATCATAGTACACCTAAACTTAAATAGTGCTTCGAGCAGTTTAGCGCGGTCTTTATTGGAAACAGCGACTTGCCCGGGCAAACCACATAGTCCGCCCCTCTTAAGGGCTTCTTCGAGAAGCCTGAAGACGTGGAGTTTGCCGTGATCTACGGTCGCACGCGGAAATACGCCAACCATAAGCGACGCAGATTTAGCCGTTAAGCTTCGAACCCCCACTAGACCCCATATGCATGGGGGTGACAGCGCCCTAAATAGCCTGCGAGCTCGGAGTAATCGAAGACAAAGTAGACTTGCTAATCGTAAAGGAAAACTTGCCGGTAGACTTGCTCTTCAAGGTGGTTTGCGCGGAGTTTTTCCATCTGGAGACCTGAGCGCTCACAAGAAGTTGCGCGGCAAATTAGTCCCGGTGTACATTCCTCCAAGCTACTCGGGGAAAACTAGGGCTACGAGAAAAATACCTACGGTTTTTACCTCTGAAAGGGAAAGCGGTGAGGTAGTTGGGCGAACCCGAAGACCGGGGTGAAGCACATCAGGGTTCACCCTGACAGGGGAAGAGGCCAATGAGGGCTCCAATGAACTCGCGAGGAGCCCTAGGCTGGTGAAAACCCAAGAGCTACGCAAGTCTATCTAAGACCACGTAGCTCAGAACCCGGAGCATCAATAACTTTATCTATAAAAAGAAACCAATATTTCTCTCCAAAGAGAGGGGAGAAGAGAGATGTATAAGCGTAGGTTGCTTTCTATAGCCCTCCTGTTTCTCCTCGCCGCCATAGCTCTCATGCCACTAGCAACACACGCCGGGGCTTCAACTCCCCCATTAATGATCAATTCTCTCGGAGCGCGGGGAGACGTCGCGGCCAAAGAAGCAGTAACTGTTAACCTGACAATTCTTCACCTAAGTGACATACACTCTGAGCTACTACCATGGCCGCTAGCGGACTACAAGCCCGGCACGGAAAACGACCCGACGATGGGAGGAATCACCCGCCTAGCAGCACTGGTAGAACAGATAAGAAGTGAGAAGTCAGCCGGAGGCGAAGCAGTCCTCCTACTGGTCGCAGGAGACTTCCTCATGGGGACACCTTTCGCCTGGATAGGCACAGGCGCCACCTCACCGCTGAACGTCTCACCTGAACTTCACCTGTTAACCCTAATCGGAGGAGAAAACCTCATCGTCGGACTAGGCAACCACGAGTTCGACTACACAGACCACGGCCTCTCCATAATACTTAACAATACCAATTCTACCTTTACCGCTCAGGGCTTAACTTTGCCTCCTATACTTTGCTCCAACCTAAACATAACTAAAGATCATTATGGCCTGTCCGCTTTTATAAGGAAGAACCACACGATGAGTGTGACGACCAATGGACGAACGGTTAAAATCGGCTTCTTCGCCCTGATCGGGTACGACGCGAACAAAAGCATAATCTACCAGAGGAACATCCAAATACTGGACCCAGTCAAGGTCGCCAGAGAGCAAGTTGAATACCTCAAGAGTCAAGGAGTAGACCTAATAGTGCTGCTTTCACACAGCGGCTGGAAAGAGGACGTAGAACTTGCGAAGAAGGTTCCTGGAATAGACGTGATAGTCGGCGGCCACGACCACAAACTGCTAGAGCAACCCAAGTACGTTGCCAGGCCCGACGGGACGAACACAACGATAGTCGACGCCAAAGCCCTCATGGAATACCTAGGAAAGCTCGAGATAAGCCTAACGCTCGGAACCCCCGGGAAAGGAGTAATGGTCAGAAGCTACCAGGCAATACAAATCAACGACACAATACAGGAAACTGACAACACCACAATACTCGGTGCGCGCGATATGTACATTTCAGCGATAGATGGGGTGATCGGGAACTTTGGTTGCCCGAGTCATAACAAGGTGGTGGCTAGGGGAGTTGTTGAGATAGGTTCAGAAGATGAAGAGCACCCAATAGGGGATCTTATAACTGACGCTATGAGGTGGGTTGCGGCTAACATAACTGGGAAGCCCGTTGACTTTGCCCTTATCGAGAGCGGGGTTCTCCGCCACGCGCTGAAGAGCGAAAGCGGAAACATAACTGTTTATGACGCGGTAAGCGTCGCCGCGCTGGGAGGAATACCATACCAGGGGCCATATGTTGGCTCACCTCTCTGCACGTTCTACCTTTACGGCTACGAGGTTAAGAAGGCGCTGGAGTTCGCCCTAGCTGCAGGCTTCCTGTTCCAGGTGTCGGGGCTACGATATGTCTATGACCCGACTGGTCTCCCAACGATGAAAGTAATGCGGCTTGAGCAGATCACGGACGACGGGAAGATCATACCGATAGAGGACGACAAGCTGTACCATGTCTGCGTAGACATGTGGATAGCCTCCGTAATCCCAACGGTGAACGAGGAATACCCAGTCTTCCGCATTGAGCCAAAGTACGAGAACGGGACTCCAATAAGCATGGAGTCTGAGGCAGTCTTCATTCGAGAAGTGCTATTACTCAATGGGACAAGTATTGTTCCGGAGTGGCAAGCCCTAGTGGTATACCTTAAAGATGCGCTGGGCGGGGAAATACCTGAAAAGTATAGTAGCGCTCAGGGGAGAATAGCTGTATGGCAATGGTTTGTTCTTAACCCGGAAGACCTCGGGGTGACGTTGACCCTTTATGCCGTAGGGAGCACTGTCCAGTCTCAAGCCACGTCCGCGTCGCTTATGGTTGGTGCGGCGGCAACAGCGCTACTAGTAATAATTGTGGCCGTCGCGACTTTAACTTCCAGAAGGAAAAAGTAGAAGTCACATTCCCCGCTTTTTTATTTTGTTCGTTGCGTATTTTGCTCGAGGACCCCTCCAGGTATCTGT
>JAHLWW010000079.1 GCA_019057715.1 Candidatus Jordarchaeum sp. JNZ_1113 | reverse complement strand
CTGAAGTTCACGATGAGAACGTCTACCCCGTGCTCCGCGAGGAGGCGGAGGGCATCTGTGCTCACAGTTCCCCTTCCGGAGATGATGACCTGCTCAAGCTCCCGTGGTTGGAGGCGAGCAACCGTTTTTCCATCCTCTTTTACCACTATTGTTTCGCCCTTGCAGCCAACATACTTGCCGAAGCCATCAATGACTAGTCTCAAGAGCAGACCTCCAGAAACATGCAGCTCGGAGGACAATTTTGGGCCCTTCCGGGGTCTTTCTTCTGTGCCACCATTTCCTGCTTCCTGTCTCTTTCCTCAATCCACCAGCTCCTGAGGTCGTCCCCTATGAAGAAGAGGTCCCGGCTGATTTGTACCTTCCCATCCCTGAAGTTAAGGACAATGGAACAACCTACATCCACGGGGACCTCGTACATACTCTCGAAGACAAGCGCATATCCAGTGGGGTAGAGCCGGTAGAAGTCCCTGCGCTCTCCTCCCACCTTAACGTCAAAAATGATGTGGCGTAAATAGTCGTAGCAGTCCACACTCAGGGTTCCGCTGAGTCCGAGAAGACTTCCGTCAAGTTTATGTTCTACCAAGAAGGGGACTGCCACTGCCAAAAGCTGGGAGTCTGTGGCGAATGGATGGGACGATTTCGCCTCAAGATATGCGGATTTGGTCTGGGTGAGGAGGTAATCCCAAAGAGGCCTTAAGCAACCTTCCATCTGCTGGGCCCCCTCAACCTGGCCCCTCCTAGCAAGTTCGTTTCTCCACCAATCCTCGAAAGATAGCTCAAATTTTCCCCTTCTGACCTCTTCGAAGACATACTCCAGTAGGTTGTGGGTTATTGCACCCAGCATTATCTCATAGGTGCGCTTGGGAGGCTTCCTCTCAACATAAGTCAGGTAAACATCCCTGCCTGTTGAGCAGAACTTACCGCATACCGAGAACATGGAAATCTGGGCGGGCTGGTAGGGTTTTAGGGGTTCTTTCCACCAGTTCCATCCTCTGAGCTCGGGTGAAATGCCAACCTCCCTTGCCGTTGGTAATATTCGGTTAACCAAATATTTCTGCTCCTGAGCTGAGAGGTAGAAGACCATCCCCTTTTCGACCGTGACAACTAAATTAGTTTTACTTTCTCTACCTCAACCAACGGAGGTACAGGCTTCGACGAGAGTATCCTGCAGAGCCTTGAGCAGTGCTCGCAAAGGGGAATTACGTAGATCGAGTCACGCTCACCGCCCAGAAAGTTGGACAGCTCCTTCACGAGGACTTCCCTGTCATGGGCGTTCAGCTCCCCCTTGAAGGCACTGTACTGAATGCGCTGTAGACCGTAATCAAAAAGACGGTTGGCTAGCTTGGTTCGGATTTCATCGGAGCTTATGTCGTAGATTACAAGAGTCAACATAAATTTCTTTAAGGTGCATAGTTTTTAAATCGTGGACTTTCGGCTTGAGACGAATCTGGCTGGCTTGACCCGCAAAGTGTTGCGTAAAATCGCAACATGGCATTTCCCGCGGTTCTCGCGCTTCTGCTGAGCCCAGCCGAACCGACTTGTCTGCCGGAAACCGTCTCACCCGGTTGCGTATGAAGTAACACCTCAGAAGGGGGTCTAACCAGCATCGGCTTGACGACCTCGTCCACTCGGAAACCGAGTCTAGATGTTTCGCTTGTGATGCTCGGAAAACGTTCCTCCCCCAGAAATTCCTTCACCATCCTTTGGAAGGTAGTAGTGTGAGCGAGAGAGATTTCAGACCCTAGAAGCAAAGGCTCACTTTTGATGAGGCGAGGTCGAGATTAAGGGGATAACGGGGAATTTTGTCCCAAAGCTAGGAATTTTAGCGCCTCTTTTAGAAATTGCGGCAAATGTCTGCCCTTTCTGTTCCGTAAAGCCACTAAATTGTCCGATATCATTAATGGCCCCGCAAGAAGCGCATAAAGTTTCAGTTGTGTGTGAGAAGACCTGATGTTGCCCCCGAAGTTAATCTCTATCCCCCGAAGTTCATCAAGAATTTCGTTGAAGGAGAGAAAACTAATTCCCTGAAGTGCATTTTCAAGCAAACTTTCGACGATAATTTTTGTATTTTCATCATTCAGAGGATTCCATTTTGTCCATTTTTTCCTTTCTTTCGAAAAATCTACATTGACATCATCAATTGCGCGCATACCCTGATGATGTTGTGCAACAGCCAACCAAGCAATTGGGCCGATCGGGAAACGAGAGGTAAGTTGCTGTAAGTTAGCTAGATACTCCAATTTGTCTAGATATTCCTTCACTATCCATGCAGAAACAATCTCATGTCCCCTAAAGGATGGCTTATTCCCTTCACATTTTCTGCAGTCACCATCAAACGGGCACTCTGCGCGTACTTTATCCTTATTCCAATACCAGTAAGAGGGATGTGCCTTGCCGATATCATGAAAACCTATGGTTACCCTTACAGCGAATTTTAGAAATTCTTGGATTTTTTTGTCTTTTATGCCCAAGCGAGAACTGAGTACACACACTAGCCGCGCCTCAAATATTTTCATGTATTCTTTCAAAGTGTCAAGCAAATGTTTTTCAAGGGGCTCCCCACACCAAGCCCATAGCGTTCTCAAATTACCAACCCCAGATAAGTATATGCTTCGTCTCTTACTTTTAGAGCCACCGGATGATTCTGTAAATCGCTGGCCTCCTTTACAAATTCGTCCCACCGCCGGACAAATCTACATGGTTCCAGTGGTTCATTTAAAAGATCGAAAATCTCTTTGCTATCCTTTATTGAAATTCCGTTCTGGGAGACTGCAACATAACGTACTTTCTTCTGCGACTCGTCCACATCTAAAATTTTTCGCCAGTTTTTGATAAGGAAGGATGAGTTCACACTTATTAAGCATCCGATAAGCTTCTTATACAACTCTTCAGATGATTGAAACTCGTTGCCGCCCCGGACAATAGCTAGGGGAACAACACCTGAATCACGAATCAAACTACAAAATTTTTGCTCGTACTGCCTGATGATCGCAGAATAAATCTGCCAATATCTATCTACTTCCTTTAATACCTGCTCTAGCTCTTTATCCCAGAAGGGGGACCAATCACGATATATCTTTTCAAGTAGATTTCCTGCGCCTGGAACCATATGCCCTCCTATGTACTCAGATCTCGGCATCCTCCAACCGACATAAAATTCATCACCTTGCCTGTTTCGTTCGTTAATGAGTTCCCCAATGCTTCTTGATGTCAAATCTGGGTCATAAACACCATCTCCATCGCCCTCAATAATGTATGCATAAAAAGCTCGCGGGCGATTTTTACGTCCAACTCTTCCAACTCTTTGGATGAGGTTTGTCATTGGAGCAGCGTCTGTGAGAATCACATCAAAGTCTAAATCGACACCAGCTTCAATTATTTGTGTAGATATCAGTACACAGTTCTTCTTTTCTAGTCTGGATTTTGCTTCTTGGAGAACAGACTGTTTGTCACTCATGGTAAGGCGGCCATGTAACAGCAGGCTCGGAATGCCTCGTTCTTCTAACTGTTTATAAAGGTCTTGGGCTTTTTTGACGGTATTGCGCACTACAAGAATGTTATCGCTAGATGAATGATGGGTTTCTATGGTCTTCAAAATCTCCTCATTCTTTATGATCCTAGTTTTTGCCTCCAGATTCTTCCTTTTCTCAAAAAACTCACGATCTTCCATATGAAGCTTGACTTCGCCTTCAGTTTCTGTTCTCGATGCTTCGACATCCACCTTTATATGGATGAGCTTGGCACTTCCAACGCTAATGGTGTTTTTTATTTCCTCGATGAATTTCCGAGGCATGGTAGCTGTAACCACCGCTACTGGTACCCTTCCTTGAACTAAAGCTGCGAGAGAAGCTTTAAACGCCGCGAACATTCGGTTGGCATGTTCTCGAAGATTTGCAGGCGGATCATCCCCTGCAAAAAAATGTGCCTCGTCAAATACAACAAATGAACTGTAAATAGCGTACCTTGGGATATCAAAATGACTATGATCGCGACCTGGTTCAGCCACTGGAAGTTTGAAGAGGTTATAAACAAATGAATCAATTGTCGTATAGACAAGTTTGCCTAGAAAGAATGGTGTCTTTGTCTTATCGAGATACATGGCTTGAGCACCCACTTTGATATCTGGGAAATATCTCTCCAGAGATTCTTTTGCTTTCTCGTAACTTTCCTCGACGATAGCCCTTAAAGGTAGCACGTGAATGAGCCTGTCAGCTATGACCGATTCTTTTACCAGCCACGCAGCTAGGGCGATACTCGCCTCAGTTTTTCCATAAGAGGTGGGCGCCTCGAGCAGTATTATAGGGGGATCATTTTCCGCGTTTGCCTTTTCAATCTCCTCAAAATAGGTTTGTATCCCTGGTCTAGCATCATGGCCGAAGAGTAGTTTTAGATAGTGACTTATTCCTTTCACGATTTCCGTGCGAGCTTTTCGATGATATCTTCAAGAAGATCTCTAAATTCATTTCGGGTAAACCCTATCTCTTTTTTCAGCACCTCCAAAGCCTTGGAGAATTCTTCACTTGTGGTTTCACAGGTATAACGAATTATTCGGTAGAACCCTCCTTCACTATCAAGTGGAGCACCCGTTAAAGTTAAGAAAATCGCTTTACCCAAATCGTATGCTACCTGATTAACCAGATGGATTTCTCTACCTCCTTCGTTCCAATTGCGAAGCGCAAACGTAAGGAGATTCATTAATCGTTTCCTATTCTCTTTTAGTGAATGAAGAAGTGCATAAACCGGATGGTCAACTTCTATGTGACGGTAGGATAGAAGAGATGGTCTATTGCCCTTCAATGATACCTCAAATAGAGCGAGGGGCTGTAACCCGGGAGTAGTCAGAGAAAACGCTGTAGCTAATCGGAAAAGAAGTAGGGGTTCGGTTTGAAGACGAATTCTCTGAACGAGCTGCCGCAATGAATTCCAAATTTGCTTGGCACCTGGATCCTGATATGAAAGATGAACATCAACTCTATCAACTCTATCAACTCTTCTAGTACCGATCAGGGAGAGGGAACTGCCCAAGAGTAGTAACATTGTTGCATGAATGTCCAATTTCATTCCTGCGTCCAAGCGCCGAGGGGGGAGAAAAGCTCTTTGACCCGCGTAAAAATTGAGTTTAAAATACTGCAAAGCAGGAATATCTGGAGTGGAGCCCCATTTGAGAACAACATCGCTTTCAGGCCACAACTGAAGTTGTTGCAGTGAGTTGAGAGTATTGGGTGTTTGGGCAGCTATCCACTTTCCATAAGCTTCTAAATCGGGAACTAAATTCGTTGGTGATTGTATATATTGTATATTCAGTTTTTCTAACTCTTGAAAGATTTTTTTCTTTGCGTGCCTTTTATCTGTTGGAAATAAACGAATAGTTTGTCTCACTTGCTGAAGAAGTTCTGAATATGACTTGATTACAGCGGCGGAGGGCACATTCTGAATTGTTGCCTTTTGCACATCAATCTCAAGGTTTCCTCCAGCTCTCGACGCTATTTCGGCAAGCGCTGTTAGTGCAAAATCGCGAATGATAAAACCCTCCGGAGGTAAGGGTATACTAAAAACTTGTCCACTCATTCATACCATCTCCTGAAACCAATAACAGTTCCCCATGGGCTTCCATCGGTGCTAAGCGCTAAACCCTCATTTGACAATTGAACCTCTATTTCAACGGGCTCCCGTCGAATTTTGTGAAGGGGCAAAGTGTATGGAATAATATCGACCGGCCTTTGCGAGCCTCCAGCCAGCCAGTGAGATGAAGTTGGCCCGTGGAACCAGAACCCCGAGGATTCCAACTCTTCTGGGCGAGGATAGCAATTGAGCATAGCACTAGTTGGAAAATAATAGGCAGTTTTCACCCTCTCCTTCAAAATTCTGGCTTTTTTCATGTCAACCTCGTCTACAGCTATGAACCCTTCCTTTGAACCCAGTGAGATCATTGAGAAAGCGCTCTGTTCTAGTAGGACACGCCATTTTTCCCCAAGTTTCTCATGGGCTAACTCAGAATCCACAACGAACACTACACGCCCTTTGGCATTGGGCATTATAACTTTTCCAAAACCATGAATACCAAACCACGTCTTTTTCCAGTTTGGCTCCCGATATTTCTCCTCTAAGAAAGGTAATGCGCTCACCCTTGTGATATCAACCCAATGCATTGGTCTCCCTCCATCCAGCGTTTTTTCCAATCCAAAGTGGGCCGATTTGATAAATTCAGCAATTCGTTTGGCCACGCTTGCCCTGGTACGCCCTGAAAGCTCGCACTCTGGCCAGTTGAGCTGCTTGGCCAATCCGTAAGCAACCGCACCGATAAGCGTTGAAGGAGGTGGTAGTAATGCACTAAATTGGGCCGCAGAAACGTGTGGCGCTTTTACCGAAAATCCCCATGTAAATGTGAACTTGACCGATAGTAGCTCGAAATCCATTATGTTTTTTCTTTAATGTAGGAAAGAACTTCCGAGAACAAACTAGAAATTGTATCGCATTTCTGGATACCGGCAATTCCTTCAGCTGCTTTTTCATTGTCATAAGCAAACAGCTTGATCTCTTCCCCATTTATAAGTTTCTTGAAAGCGTCCGCTCTGGCAGCGGTAGTTTTCATGTATTCACGGCCGTGGGGAGGGGTGACTGTGAAGGGGAGCGGTGTACTTACAGCCACGAGGATACTTCGGACTTCGCTAATGGGATTTATGCGGGATAAACGTGCCCCGAATATTCTATTCTCAAGCATGCTTGCCATTGCTTTTACTGCCACTTCAATACGCTTTAGGCGGTCCCCCTTCTCCAACACCTGTTCCTTAGCGAGCATCGTGGGGCGACCTATCTCGTCTACTTCTAGACTCATCTGAAGTGCATACAGAACTGACCCAATTTCTACATAGTAAATCCTATGAAGTTCCGGGTCGGGAGCATAACGGACATGGAACTGGCTTTCAAGCGCCAACTGTTCGACCGCATCGAAGGTCGGGACCATAAAGCTAACTTTGAATTTTGACGTTCGCTTGGCTGGGATCTCTTCTGGTAACAGAAATCCGCAAATATCTTCAACTATGCAATTTTCTAGTATGAGTTTTTCAACCTCCTCCGGATTTTTAATCTTCTTTTCCACTAGCGGTTTTTCCCAATCTTGTGCCACGTCTCTAATCGCCTCTAAAACACCATGCTTAATGAAAAAGCCTTTCTTACATGACTCGCACACGGGCAACTTTTCTATCCCCGCTAACTCGACTATGTGGCGTTGATAGGCGTTGGCTAAACACTCCCCGCTGACAGAGGGGGCATAGATGAGAGAGTATCCCTCCTCTCTAGGGACTATTATCGGAACTCTGCGATGCCTTGCAACGTTACCAACGCTTTCAACCATGTTGAGAGCTTCTGCATTTGCCAACAAACGAGCTGCTACCGAAGCGTACACTTACTCACCACCCTCCCTTCTAGTAAGCGCTAGTAGCGCTACCTTTCTTGCCAGTCGAAGTCCTTCTACACCCTTTCCAACCTCTTGTAGAAAAAGTCGAACTTCCTCTTCGGTTGGGATGGGAGGTAAAGGAGGCCTTTCCTCAGGCCATGCTTTCGCTGTTCTAACCGCATCGTAAAGTGCTAGCTCAACAGCTGCAGGGGTAAGTGCCCCTACTATGCGATCGAGCATTCCATACATTTTTTCGTCCGCCATTCGTCTCAACAAACCAATAATGCTCCGAAATCTCCACTCAATTTGCTGTTGTACCATCGGTCAAATTTTTCCCCTATATAAATCTTTAACTAACGTAGATGGGCAGTGAGTAAAGACTCAAATGACTGCCGAGCGTCTTGTAGTAACACCTTGGTAGAGCCTTCGGCTCGAAGCGATGGAAGTGTCTGAAACAAGCTGATAAGGCGTCAGCTCTTGAGGGTTTGCCCCCCCAACCGAGGCTTTTTTATTGAATAGTAATTTTTAAATGCTTGAGCTCTCCCTTACCTTTTTAGATCTCCATTTTTCTTCTGGGGCAAAGCTCCCACGTTGGTTAGGTTCGGCGTTCAGGGGCGGACTGGGACAGCACCTGAAAAGAATTTCCTGCTATCATCCTATGCGAGAGTGCAAAAGTTGTGATCGAGCCCAAGTCTGTCTTTTTTACGCTACCTACGAGAAGCCAGTTGCCAAGCAAGGTCATGCCCCTCCTCCCCGCCCGATCATTCTTGTGCCACCATTCTTCGGGAAAGAGATGGAGTTCGCGCATGAGGCAAAGCTCGAATTAAAACTCCTGATGTTTGGAGAATACGTCCACCATTTCCCTTACGTTATCCTCGCTCTTCAGCAGTTTGGAAGCTGTGGGCTTGGTGATGTTAGACACCTTGGGCAAAACAAGTTCGAAGTAGTCGAAGCTAGGTGCAGGTTTTCCGGTAAGCCAGTCTATGATGGGGACAGGATCTATCCTGAGAACATGAAAATAATGGATGTCGTTGACTTTTCACTTATCGACCAAAAGCATCTGCGAATCGGCTTCAGGACTCCCATTGAACTCCCCCTCGGCTTCCCACCATCCCCGGAGCACCTTTTAACCCTCATCCGCCGAAGACTTGTCCTCTTTGTGAACGAGTATGGAAACGGTGAGAAAGTGCCGGAGTTTAAAGTTTCTGGAAAGGTTGAAACGGTGGCGAAGCATTACCATAGGCTTGTGGGATGCTCTCAGCGTTCCGGTAAGCGGGAATTCTGGAACTGCTGGACGGGAATTGCCGACTACGAGTTCGAAGAGCTGGATGA
>JAHLWW010000078.1 GCA_019057715.1 Candidatus Jordarchaeum sp. JNZ_1113 | reverse complement strand
AAACTTAGCCTGAACCCCCCCTTAAAAAGTTCCACTAAAAAAAGGGGAAAAGGGATAAACAAAGAAAGGGAAAGGATAAAACAGGATTGGATGCTCCTCGACGGGTTTTCAATCAGTCACCTTCACCGGACGACGACGCGTACTCTACCAATGTTCTGGATGCGGGCACACCGAGCTTTAAAGTCACCTTGCCGATGTGACGTCGCTCGCAGCGCGGGGAAATATGTGCCGGGCTTAGAGAAGGCATAGGTTCTCTTCAAACTCACACAGGTCCGAGGCGTGTTAAGGTTTTCAACGACCGGGAAGTCACCTGCTCCCTCAAAGTCCCATTCCGCAGATATCACGTAGCCCGCGCCTGGCGGCACCTCAATGACGGCGGAGAACTCGACGGGCTCGCCGACAGCGACCTCAGCGCGCTCGCCGCCATTCGCCTTCACCGTAACCACTGGTTGAATGCCTTTGCGCTCCGTGGCCGTCGGAGGCACCTCCACCTGGCCATCCACCACTCTGTAAACGGTACTTGCAGGGGGCGCCAACCCTTTCTCAACCCAGGCGCTCAAGTCGCGAAGCGCCTGCTCTATGACTCCGATGTAGCTGACGACACGAGTTGTTATCACGGGTCGGGGGTCGGTTGGCAGAGCAACTGGACTTGTATGCATGGCGTTGTCGACGAACCAGAGCCTGAAGTGATCGTCGAGACGTGGCCCGAGCGCAGCCTGCACAAGCCTTCGGTACCAGTCCGCCTGCCAAGGAAAGGCGGCCTCATCCATGAGCGCCTGAACTACAATCATTTTCCCTGCAAATCGACCAGTTGGAAGGGCGCCAGCGGCATCCCATGTATAGAGTGGGCCTAACAGTATGGGTCGCTGAGGGTACATGGGTTTACCTGCAACTCTGAACTGGTCCCATACGTAGTAGTCAGGCGACGGAGCCTGGTGGCGGTGATAAGTCTGGACGGCGAGGTACATCGCGTTGTCGACTTGAACCTCGTCGCCAGCTTTAATTTTAGTCAGTGCTCGGAAGTGCTCGGCGCCAAACCCGATAAAGACGAGGTCTTTGATGGAGCCGGCGATGTGAAGCACGTGTCCAGCGGCCTCGCCGCTCATAATGGTTACAGTGGCTCCCTGAAGGTTTCCTTCCGGTACACTTTCGAGCTGGAGTGCTGCTGGTAACGGGATTTTTATGTCGGCGAGTTTCGCTGGCATAGTCAACTTTAACCCCATTTTAGCGGCTTCGTCGGTCGTCACTACCTTTTTGATCTTCGTCCTGTGCTGGATGCGGGCGCGTTTGAGTGATTCAGGAGGATTTGCGCCAAGGTAGCCTGGAACATTCCAGAAGTCCTTGAAGTACTCGGGATCCCACTTGACTATGTTATCGATAAGGGCGGAGAACACCCCGGTATATCCGAAAGCGATTCGTTCTGCGTTGAACCACGCCCGCGGTGGAAAACCCATTCGAGTGACTTCGGCAAGTGCTTCACGCTCCTCGACCGTTAATCCATTGTACATGTCACCGCTGCCGCCAGGCTCCAGTGCATCAACGATCAGTGGGAACTTGTCCTTCAGCACCCTTATAGCGTGAGCCATTACCGTGAAGTTGTTAGGCATACTCATGGGTGTCCCCATGACGAATGGTACCGCTCCATCCCAGACGCCGGGACAGTTCTCGAAACAGGCGATTGTCTTGTAGGCTCCGCCGCTACCTCCATAGATATAGCCATAGGGACGATGATCGCCGTACATCTCGGCAGCCATCACGCGTGAAAAGCTAGCTACTGCGGCGCTCGCCCGATAAATGATGGTTCTATCCTCGGGGGGAAACATTGTTGTTGAGCCCTGGTTTGATTCAACAAGGTAGCCGCCGCTTTCAAAAGCAAAGGGGATAGTATCAGGTATCATGAAGCCGTGCATTGCAGGCATAGTTGCAGCTGTCTCGATGCCTGTGACCGCCATGAGTGGTTGGAAAAATCGTCCTTCGTAATGTTCTGGTGGCGGAAAGTAAAAGGAGAACCGGCATTCTGTTCCTTCAAACCCTCCATGAACGTAGCGATGACGAACTGGTTGATCCCGCCATTCGTCTACATCCACATATGGCCGAGAAAACAAGGGGTCTCTCGATTTAAACCGCACCATCTCCCTTCTCCCCTCTTCACCCTTTTAACTTCCCTCGCACTTTACATCACACACATCCTATTAAAAAGTATCTTCCCCATTTTCCCTCATATGGTTTTTATGAACTTAACCGTAGTGAATCGGTGTTTCGGCTCCTCTTCCCTCTAGGTTAGCTGTGGATGGTTGATTGCAGAGCGCGGCGAGTGGATGCTTAAATGCCAGTTGCCGGTTGCCGTTAGATGACGTACCCGGGAATTGGGCACACTCGATGACCTTTAAGAGACCTAGAGACAGGGATACTAGCGTCTGGAAAAAGATACTCCTATGGATTTGACGGCTCAGTTCTAGGTGGGCTGAACTTTAATGGGAAATTGGACTGCTATGTATAGCATGAAGATTATAGGGGACCAGTCGGCTTCTCTGGGATCTTAAATCCACTTTAAAACTTCTTTGAACTTTCAAGGCTACGACGGGCTTATAATCGGAAGGGGTTCGTGCGGCTGTATCAGCTGAAGGCCACCGTTGAGTGTTCATTTTGGAGCATGAAAGTGAACATGGCTCTTAGATTGAGGTGTTTTTAGCATAATGAGGTAGGCTCGGTGAGCTGGAAGAAAGTGAAAGTGACCTGGCGTATGACGCAAAAAATCGCTTAATCAAGGCATTAGTGAACGAGGGCGGATACGAGGTTGATTCGAGGAGTGTGAAAGGAGGCTTGAGCGTTAAAGGCCATCATGGGTCGATTGTGGTGGGAAAATGCGCGGAAGAGTGTAGCGGATGCTGATGGAGGTTCTTTGCGTGGATGACCACTTAGGGAGAATAACTGGAATGTTGGGCGCTTTAAGCGCCTACATAAATGTCGTTGTACCGGTAATGGCAACGTAACCTTAAGGTTTTGCGGTGAACTCCGAACTCATTCAGCGGGTTGATTGAAACTAGTGGAGGAGGTGCTTGAACCTCCTGTAGTTAGTAGGTTGAAGTCGGAGCAGTAAGGTGCTTTGCTTGTCCTCAGAGGAGGACGTGAGGTGGCTGTTCTGATGGGGGGGACGTGGCTACTGGCTTTAGAGGCATTTAATCGTTGGGGGGAAGTTTAAGTGGATTAATCGTTCTGTGAAGCCGCTTCAAAGACAATTTAAACTTTAGAGGTTACAATGGGGGTGGGCTTTTTGGTGGAGGACTCTGAGCATGGTGGTTTAGAAGGTTAGCTGTACTACGTTGTAGTATACGACGTCGCCCTGCCTGTTGACTAGGGCCATTGTGAGTTGCTTTCTGGTGCTCACTGCGAGCTTTGTTACGCGGTCGAGCTCTTTTAGGTCTATTGGCGTCCCTTCAGTTACTATGTATATGAGGTTTTTCGCTGCTTCCTCTCCAACGTTGCTACCTCTAGGGTATAGCCTGAAGTCTATTCCTCCCCCAAATCCTTGCTTAACAACGTACCCCCTGCTTCTCAGGTCTCTGTAAACTAGATATTTGACCCAGAGCTTCGGGTCTCTCCTGTCAAAGTAGTTGACGAGGTCACGGAAATTGTACTCTTTACCCTCCCTGTCTTTGACTAGGAGCCTGCCACGCTCGACCAGCAGAAGGGATTCCACGGGTGTTAAGTGGAGGAGGCCGTCATCTTCGAGTTCGCCGTAGTTTCCCTTCCCGTGGAGCCTTTCACCCGCTTCTCGTTCGACGGTCACCTCGTTGTCTCCGAGGAGCCCAGAGAAAACTTCTACTTCACCTTCTTCTTCCTTGAAGCCTTCTTCTTCCTTGAAGAACTCCTCTTGTTCCTCTCTTTCTTCCTCCATTCACGCCACCAGTCTTCAGCTAAGTCGGGAAGCGTTTTAAAGTTTCCTTATTTTTACTTGAGGTGGTGTCCCAGCTTGATCGCGGACAAGCTTAGAGAGATGCTTAGGGGAGCTGTTAGGGTCGCTGTTGTCGGTGTTGGGAGCAGCATCAGAGGGGATGACGCTTTAGGCGTAGAGGTGGCGAGGAGACTTAGGGAGATGAAGCTGAGGGGGGTACTGGTGGTTGAAGCTGAAGCCACGCCTGAGAATTTTACCGGAGTAATTAGGAGTTTCGATCCGAGCCACGTGATAATAGTGGACGCCGCCCACTTCGGTGGGAAGCCAGGGGACGTTGTCATCACAGCTGAGGCGTCAAGCTTAGGGGGGGTTACCTTTTCTACGCATCACACGCCGCTTTCGCTGTTCGCGAAGTTTGTGGAGACGTCTATAGGCGCCTCGGTCATTTTCGTGGGGGTTCAGCCGAAAATCACGAGTGGAAGGGAATTGTCGCCTGAAGTTATGGAGTCAGTTGAGGCACTCACAAAGATTTTAAGAGGAGTGCTCTTGGAGTTACTAGACCAATAGGGATGGTGTGCGGGCTTGGAGAGCATTAGGGCGTTCGTGGCTGTAGATATCCAAGACCAGCGTATTCTCGAAGTGGTCAGGCGAGTGCAGGAGGAACTCTCCCGCTACGTGAAGGCGAAGTTCGTCGAGCTTGAAAACTTCCACTTCACACTTAAATTTCTGGGTGAGATAAGCGAGGAGGCTGTGGATGAAGTTCACAGCGTCATGAAGGAGCTGGACTTTAAGCCATTCGAGCTGGAGCTGCGTGGCGTCGGTTGCTTCCCAAACATGAGGAGGGTAAACGTAATATGGGTTGGGACGCGTGAGGGAGGCGAGGTGCTGACCTCGCTGGCAAATGAGTTAGAGAAGAAGCTCAGGCGGCTCGGTTTTGAGCCGGAGCAGAGGCCATTTACCCCACACGCCACAATAGCCAGGGTGAAGTACGTTCAAAGCCGTGATGGGCTTATTTCGGCGCTCGAAAAAATGAAGGACTTGGAAATAGGAAGGATGACCGTCGACTCGATTAAGCTGAAGAAAAGCCAGCTGACGGCGAAGGGACCCATATACACGACGCTAAGAAGCGTACCGTAGGAGGCTGCGGGGGAGCATTGAGCAGGCTGGATGATGTGTGCAGGCAAGTTCTAGCTAAGGTGACCCCCACGCGTGAGGAAAGGGACAGGGTGCTCAGGCTAGCTGGGGAGGTGATCGCTAGGGTCTCAGAGGAAGCTGGGAAGCTGGGAGTCAAGGTTAAGCCTATGCTGGTTGGGTCAATGGCGAAGGACACGTGGATAAGTGGGGACCAAGACGTAGACGTTTTCATGGTGTTTCCCCAAACTTACAGCTTCGAGGAGATAGGGAAGCTCGGGTTGGAAATCGCTAGAAGGGTCACAGGGGGGAGAGGAGAGGAGCAGTATGCGGAGCACCCGTACTTGAGGGCTGAGGTTGACGGTTACATGTTCGACTTTGTTCCATGCTTTGAGATAGAGGAAGCCGCGCAGCTGCGCTCCTCCGTTGACAGAACTCCTCTTCACACGCGCTACGTGTTAAGCCGCATGGATGAGCGGCTCAGAGGAGAAACGAGGCTTCTTAAAGCGTTCATGAAGGGTGTGGGAGTTTACGGGGCTGAACTGAAGACCGGAGGATTTTCCGGATACCTCTGCGAACTACTAACCATAAAGTACGGGTCCTTCGAGTCCGTCCTCACGGCAGCAGTAAGCTGGGGAAGCCAGGAGGTCATAGACATAGAGCGCCACTATGACGATCCTGAGAAGGCGCGCAGAATGTTTAACTCCCCGCTCATAGTCGTGGACCCGGTTGACCCTAGAAGGAACGTGGCGGCCGCCGTCACGCTTCAGAGGCTGAGCGAGTTTAGGGCTGCCGCCATGTTTTTTCTGGAGGAGCCGAGTGAGTCGTTCTTCTTCCCCCCTAAGCTGAGCCCGTTAACAGTTGATGAGCTAGCTGCCAAGATGAGGGAGAGGGGGACATCAATGATTTTTATAGAGTTCGGCACGCCGAAGCTCCCGCCTGACAACTTGTGGGGGCAGCTCACCCGTTCCCTTCAATCCATCCAGAAAACCTTGGAGGGAGGCGGATTTAGGGTAATTTCGAGGGACGTATGGTCCAGTGGCGAGAAGACAGTCTTTATCTTCGAGTTGGAGTCTAGAAGAATCCCTGCAGCCAAGAGACACCTTGGCCCTCCGCCAGCGTCCCCCCACCAGCGGCGCTTCATAGAGAAGCACCTGAATGCTCCCTCAACGCTTTCAGGCCCAAGAGTGGAGGGTGACAGGTGGGTTGTGGAGGTTAAAAGGAAATACACTGAGGCTGACACGCTACTCAGGGACGCACTCAAAAATCCCTCAGGCATCGGGTTAGGCAGCTACGTGGCTGAGAAGGTCTCCGAGGGGTTCTCGCTCTACGTTGACGAAGAAATACTCAGCTACTACTCGAGGAACAGGGAATTCCAAGAACACTTCACCTTAACGATCACGGGAAAACCAAGATGGCTCACGCAAAGAAAGGAAGAATGAGGCTCTCCATGGTTCTTCTGGAGCCTCGGCGTCGGCTCAGCTTAGTCTCGGCTTATCAAAGTGTATTAGTGGTATCGTTCCGACGCCGTAGTTGTAGACCTTTGCTCTTTTCAGGTCTTCACTTGTAGGTTCTCCTCTTAGGGGAATTATGGCTGCTCTAGTCGTCCACTCGCCGGAGAGATGCTCGAATTGGTTGTCCTTGAACGTTGTTTCCGTCGTGAAGAAGGATACCTCGTTCTTGGCGTCTTTCACGTCCTTCATGGCCCTAGTGCAACAGTCTGCTGCAACGAGCAGCCCTACTTCTCCGCTGTACACCGCAGCCCAGTCGTTGACCAACAGGAGCCTCTGCCTCCCTTACTCCATCCTAACCTTGCTGAGGTTTCCTCCGAGCTCTCGCCATATGGTTCTCGGCCTAGGGAGGTTGAGGACTAGCGGCTCGGCTGATCCGGGGAACTTGCCGAAGATGCTTATCCGGGTCTCAGCTTCCAGCAGGGGGAGGCCACTGTAAACCCTGTACTTGTTAACTATGAGGGAGTGCGCCGACTGCTTTACCGTGGACGTGACCTCCACGTAGACTCCACGCTCCCCTCTATTCGTCACTTCGACCTTCACCTCCTCTTCCTGCTTGTCCCCCTCAAGCTTAAGCCTCTGAGTTATGAGGGGGGGCTCGCCCCCATAGGTCGCACCGGTTTTCAGGTCGGTTATGGACGCCGGAAGCCCGCCTTCAAGCCTAACCCTGATCAGACTATTTGACAGCTCGCTGTCTGAGACGTGGAGGTCTGTTCTCCCACTAGGGGTAGAGCTTCTCTTGAGAGTTAGGGTGGAGGTCTCCTCTGCTCCCAAGCTGCCTATGACGGTTATCGTTCCTGATTTTATTGCGCCATCCGGGAACAGTCTCGCCGTCAGAAGGTCGCATCCAACTTGCTTCCCGTCTAGTGTTGCTGAGACCTCATCCGGCTTTAGGATTCCGCTGTCGAACTCGACGTCTATCCTTAGGGGGGATGGGGGCACTGGGAATGCGTGGAAGTTGTAAAGGATGATTTGCCTCACGCCTTCCGTCGGACGATCAAACTTCAATGTTTTCTCGCTGAGAACGGTGGACGCCACTTGGGCGAGCTCTGAGGCAAGCCTCAACTCGTATTCTCCCTGAATACGCTTCTCCGCCCTCGGGTTCCAGCCGAACTTGTCCGAGTTTTGCCCTAAAAGCAGCCAGCGTTTTGCTTCGTGTATCTCCCGCTCCTCCACATCAACGTTTAAGCCAGCCTTCCTCGCCCGCCTAAGCCACCACTCAGCCTTAGCTATCTCTCTGCGCGCCACCTCGTTGAGCGTCCAAAGGTGCTGGTCCCACGGGTCGCGAAGCCACATTCCGTGGTCGTACACGCCCAAAGCCCACGTCGAGTCAAGGATACTCACCGGGATCCCCCGAGGTGACTTTTCAACTATCTCGCTTGCCAAAGCGAACTTCACGTTCTCCATTCCACGGAGAGACTCAACTATCAGCGTGAGGCGGGACGGGTTCGCTATCTCAGCGTCATCTAGAACGGTGAGTCCACCTCCGAGCTCAGCGCCCTTCTTGACGACGTCGACCGGGTCTAGAAGTGAGGAGACGTGCATCACGAATGGTAGCTCTGTTCCATCTTCACCCTTAACTAGGTGAACCCTGAGGTCTCTGGCCAATCTTCTATCGAACTCGCCCACTTGAAGGTAGCTGAGGAGGAGGAACTCTACTCCGAGCCTTTTAAGCATAGACGGGAGGAAGGGGTGGTATGCCCCCTCCTGCGCGAAGTAGCCTGAGGAAACGCGCCCAAAAACCCTTTTCAGCTCTTTCACAGCCATATCGTGCTGGAGCGCAAACTCCTCCCATGTGTGCATCGATGCCAAGCTGAAGGACCAAGTGTCAAGTATTATCTCGAACTGCCCCTTCTTCACGCCCTCCCTCAGCCCGTCCAGCACGTCAGGCGCAACTCTCTCGAGAAAGGGAATGGTCCTTGAGGACTCGATGTCCCATCCGGCCTTCACGTCCGGGTTCTCCCACATGAACTCTAGAAGCCCCCTGTAGAGGTTTGGAAACCACCTCAAAACCTGCTCGTCAGTATACTCCGCATACCACATGTTAACGTGAAAGTTGAAATTCACGAAAATCATGCAAGCCCCCCAAATCCGAACTCTAACTTGAATTTCTAGAGTAATCGTTATAGTTAACTTTTTGGGTTGAGCGGCAGTTCCTGAATAGATAACTTTATATAACACTTCTTAACACTTATTTGTATGATGCTTGAGAGGTTGCTGACGCTCAGCGAAACCTGCGAGAGATTAGGCATTCATCCAAATACGCCTAGAAAAT
>JAHLWW010000077.1 GCA_019057715.1 Candidatus Jordarchaeum sp. JNZ_1113 | reverse complement strand
ACTTAAGAGAGTTTTACTTTTTCCAGTTGAAACAGTGGGGTGGGTGGGTTTCCTTCTTTTATTTTGGAACACATGTTCTAAATGTTTTCTTCCTCTACAACTACAAAAACTCGGCACTTAACAATATCCTTGTATTTCTTGAAGAAAGCATTGAAGACTTCTGCGTGTTCATCTTGAACTAGTATTGCGCTATCTCCTGCCCTGTCGCAACCATAGAAGTCCACAAGGCCTAATTTTTGCCCCTTTAATGTTTTTCCTTCCTTGTTTTTCCATTTGTAGGCGTATCCGAAGAGTTCCTTGAAGAATTTCACCCTGCGCGGGTTACTCGAATGTTCCGCCTTTACGTCGTAGACGTATATTCTCAAAGTTTTCCCTCCATCAATACGTTGCAGCCATTCGTCTTTGAAGACTTGTATTTTCGTTGTCTTTTTGTGGTCAATAGCTTAACATGTTAACACAGTGTTAACATAGCCGTTTTGAGTTGTTAACACGTTGTTTTTGCTATGAATAATGCAAATTATCTTAGTTAAAAATTGACCCCTTTATTTCAACTGCAACATTTTTTTCGATATTTTTCTCTTTCCTTTTCGTGTTAACACGGTTTGTTAACCTTTATTTAGAAAAAACAATGGAAAATTGTTTTTTTGAAGATTTACCGCTTTTTATTTCAATTTTTCTTGTTAATACTTTTTAAAAATTCTCTTTGTCAAAAGATGGCGTATTTTTTCCTTTTTTTTGTTCTTTTCGTGTTCGTCACGTTAACAAATTTACACATTATTTCTCTTTGTTTTTAACGCGTTGTTTTGTTAACGTATTGCGTGTTTTAGGTGAACCATTTCCCCCTTTAGAAAATAACGTTTTTTTGCTGGCTTCAAAGTTTTTATGGACTCTTCTTTTAGCTTATCGTAGAAAGCGGCATATGTTCTGTTTTTCAGAGGGATTGAGCTGCGGGTTAATGTTCAAGTGTAAAGTGTTTGGTGTTGGCTCCTGAAAGCCCCTGAGGTTGTATTTTTGTGGGTGGAATGCATTAGTCTTGCAGTTTGATTATTCTGCTTTTTATGTGTTGCTGGTTGGAGTTGTTAAGGGTGTTTTTCGGGTGTAATAGATAGACATATATATTTACGCGTGTAAGTTTAACTTACCTCGTTTCCAGTGGAAGGTGTGCTGGTTGGGGGCGAAGCGCTACAAGATCGAGATAGTTGATGCCGAGCGCAACGTGAAGGCTACTTTGACTATTGAGGGTGATGTTTCCCCCCAGCTGGCGGCATCTCTTGTGGAGGAGCTTTCCGAGAAACTGTCTGAGGGCGGAGTGGCGGAGGAGGCACCTGCTGGGTTTGAGGCTTCCGAGGTTGACGCCGAGCTCCCCGACACTGAAAGTCTCTCGATGAAGGATAAAATTGAACTTGTACTGCTAAAGTATTTCCAGTATGGGTGGTTTACTTCTGGTGATGTTCATGAGCAGTTTACTCGGGTTTTTGGTGAGACCTCTCTAAGCGTGGTTTCAACATACTTGGCGAGGCTGCGTAGTGAGGGGCTCTTGGAGCGTAAGGGAACGAAAAAGCAGTATTATTACCGGCTTAAGGAAAGTGGCCGGCTCAGGGCTTCTAGGCTTAGCGAGCTTCTTCAGCTTCTTCCGTGAAGTTGCTTCTCGACCGAGTGTGTTTCCAGTGTAATATTAATGGATATATTTGCCGGAAGTTAAGCATTATTCACCTTTGTTTCCAGTGGAAGTAGGAAAAGTGGTGGTTTGTTTGGGTGAACGTTCTCTTGAGGCGCTTTTTGAAAGGTTTCTCTCAACCAAGATCTTCAAGAATCGTGACGTGTTGAGTCATACTTATGTTCCTGACGAGTTACCTCACCGTGACGAGCAAATAGAGAAGGTTGGGTTAATTCTCGCCTCAGCTCTTAAGGGCGGCACTCCTTCGAACGTTTTCATTTATGGAAAGACGGGTACAGGTAAGACTGCTGTCGTACGCTTCGTTCTTAAGCACCTTGTTGCTAAGTGTCACGAGCTGAATGTGCCTGCTCCCTTACCCGCTTACCTTAACTGTAGAATTGTAAACACTAATTATCGTGTTCTGGCTCGGCTTTGCTCCTACTTAGGTGTCGAGGTTCCCTTTACGGGTCTGCCTACCGATGAGGTTTACAGTAGGTTTAGGGACGTGCTTGATAGCAGGGACGTGTTGATGATAATCGTGCTCGACGAGGTTGAACGGTTAGTTGAGCGGGACGGTAGTAACGTCCTCTACGACCTAACTAGGATGAATCACACTGTTCTTAAGCGGGCGCGCGTCAGCATAATAGGCATCACGAATGACTTAACGTTCAAGGATAACCTTGATCCTAGAGTGCTGAGTAGCTTAGGGGAAGAAGAGCTAGTTTTCCCGCCTTACACTGCCGCTGAGCTCAGGGACATTCTTTGGCAGAGGGCTCAGCTTGCCTTCAGAGAGGGCGCTCTTGAAGGTCCAGGAGTCATCAATCTTTGCGCAGCTATAGCCGCTAAGGAGCACGGGGACGCCCGTCGCGCCCTAGACTTGCTTAGAGTCGCTGGCGAGATAGCTGAGCGGGAGGGCGCAGAAAAGGTTTCCGAAGAGCATGTGAGAGCCGCTCAACACGTCATCGAGCGAGATCACCTGGTTGAGGCACTGAGAACTCTCCCTATGCATTCTAAGCTTGTACTTTACACTATTTTTGAGTTGACTAAGCAGGGAAGGGGTAAAGCTAGGACCGGGGACATATACAACTACTACTTGAACGTTTGCAGGCGTCTACATGTTGAGCCGTTAACTCAGAGGCGGGTTAGTAGCCTTATAAATGAGCTTGACATGCTGGGTGTCGTTGCGGCTCATCTTAAAAGCAGAGGACGCCATGGGCTCTCGAAAGAAGTGAAACTCAACGTTTCAGTAAATCAAGTCAAACAAGTCTTAGAGGAGGATTCATTCATAAAGAAGCTTTCATCCAGTGACTCGTCTCCTCTCTTTGAGGCTAGTCCCCAGTAAAGTCCAGCTGAGCCACCCAGAAGTCCTTCAAATTAACGATGTACGGTTTTCCGGGTGTTGGTGTTAAGCCCATGGCTTTCTGATAATCTGTTTGGTCCTGAAATGTCCCTGAGTTTATCACGGTCACACCGCGATAATTTTCTTGCCCATTCACGTGAAGGTGGCCACAATGAAAAATATCTGGGACCTTCTCGATAACTAAGAGGTCCATTGGTTCAGGGGACAATGGCGTTGAACCATAGACTGGCGCTAAATGTCTTCCTCTAAGAAGCTCTATCATTGCTTTTTCCGGGTAGTGTGAGTCTATTGATAGAGCTGTCATCACGTCATTCAGCGGGTCTCCATGAAAGCATAACACCTCAACGCCGTGTATTCTAAAGTATGCTGGGTCTCCAAGCATTTCGACTCCTATTTCGTAAAGTGGTTCACTGTAATCTTTAGGTATGGCTGGCTGGGGTAATGCTTGCCTAGTTGCATCGTGCCCGCCCGGTATAGCTATAGTCTTAACGTAGTCTGGTACGTTTTCAAGATGCCTCGCTGCTATTTCGTATTGCGCGTAGAGTTCCTCGACGACGAGCTCCTTCTCTTGATTCGGGTAGACTCCGACTCCATCCACTATGTCTCCTCCAATTACCAAGTATTTAACTTGTTTTGCCAAGCTTCTGCTTTTCTCGTCCCCTCTTTTGCCCTGAAGCCATTCTAGGAACCTTGTAAATGGTTTCTCCATGAATTTCTTGCTGCCGAAATGCGTGTCTGAAATGAAGACCGCCATTATGGGTTCATCAGCCCTCCTAGGTTTGTGATCGAATGGTATGTCGGGCCAAATGATGTTATCAGCCACAACGAACGCTCCATTACTCCTACCTTCCACGCAGACTACTTGGTCCAGCATAAGGTGTCGCGCCTTGTCTGTTAAGTTGCTCGGGATTAGAACGCTGACCACACCGTCAAGATCCTCAAGTTCTATGACCATGGAGCCACTTCGAGCCCTCGAAATTTCCCTGACTAATCCTATTAACTTGACTTCCTCGGCTCTGCCTACTTCACATGTCCTACATATCCCTTTTATGTCCCCCCTTTTCAGAAAGAGGTTGCTGAGACGCATATATCTATCCTTGAAGTAATTAACAAAGTCGTCTAGGGACCCACTGGTTCCTATCATCTTTGTTGGATCCATCACCACTTCAAAATCTTCATCTACTTCCCTAGCGGTTAGGGCCGGCTTAGGCTTCAAGCCTGGAGGAATTATACTTTGTGCTTCCTCGCTTTTAGGAGCTTTTACATTAGTTGCTTCTCGGGGCTCCTCTTTTTCAATTAGCTTCCTAATATCTTCCTCTGTTAGGACAAGTGTTCCCTCTGTGGCCTTAACCTTACTTATGACTAAGGAAGCTAAGCTAGGCTCAAGTGCCAATATGACGTCTAGCGCTCTGGGAGTAACTTGCAGTCCGGCTTCAAGCAACTCCTTAACTGTTCTCTTTGCAACCTGCGATGTCCCTATCAAAGTTTCCGCCCTGCTTATCTCTTAAACCAAAACACACTATAAATTTTTGTGTGATCCGTCTCTTAACTAAAGTAGAAGTTCACCCTGAGTTTCCGCGTTTTTGTTTTTACCTTTCACTTAAAAGAATAACCATTTATTAATACTTCAAGTTGCGTCGCCTCTTACAAATGACAAGTAGCTTAAAGATTCCTCATTGTAAGCTCTTTAGCCTAAGACCTAAGACGCATTTGCTCGCTCTTTTTCGAAAAAGCAAATCACTAAACTCTCTCCCAACTTCTTCATTTGCAAAGGTTCTCCAACCAATGAGAGGGTTTTGCACATTTTCGTTCTCTTATGACTAATTTTACACATGAATATGCTTCGTTTAAATGAGACGGAATTTATTAAATTGAGTCCATAAAAAATATATAGTATTTGTAATTACGTGTTTTTGAATTGAAATCGTTAAAGATCATAGTGGGAGGTTTATTACGTGTCTAAGATGGAAATTAGGAAGCTTCAGAAAACTGGAGGTAGCACCTTCCTCTTAAGCCTTCCTAAGGGTTGGATTAAGCGTATGGGTCTTAAACAAGGAGACCTTGTAGCATTAATAGAAAGAGGGGACGGTGCCCTCCTTGTCGATCCTCGCTACTCTGAAAAGGAAAAAGTCAAAATGGCTATTATAGAAATTGACGCTAGCCCGAATTTTACAAGAGAAATAACCGCAAACTTCCTTTATGGTTATGACGTTATACGGATCCGCTCGAAGAATGGCATCACGTCCGAGCAGAGAGATGCCATTAAGCGCTCGCTTCAACAACTTGTTGGCGTAGAAATAGTTGAGGAAAGCGCTAAGGAGATCACTCTCCAATGCTTACTTTCACCCTCAGCTCTTTCCCTAAAGAGAACGATAAAGAGAACTTACCTCATAGCTGCTAGAATGCAGGAGGACGCTGTGACCGCTATAAAGGACAAGGACCTTAACTTGGCAGAAAGTGTTGTGGTGAGAGACGAGGACATTGATAGGCTTTACTTTTTAATGGTCAGGCAGCTTCGCTCAGCGATAATGGAACCCTACTTAGCGGAGAAAATCGGCATCAGCCCCATAGAATGCTTAGATTACCGTGTCGCAATCAAAAGCATAGAGTCCATGGCAGACTACTCCGTCAAGATAGCCGAGCAAGTCCACCTCATACTTGACGCTAAGATCCCGGAGAACGTTATTGAAAGCATCCTGAAAATAAATCGCATAGCTCATGAAATGCACTCTAACGCCATAGAAGCTCTCGTAAGGAAGGACGGAGTTTTAGCGTCAAAAACCATCGCGATGAAGCCTCAACGTAACCAAGCCGTAGAGGAAGCTTACAAGGCCCTTGCAAACGAATCAGTAGAAATATCTATTCCTCTCAGCACTGTAATTGACATGCTAGACCGTATATCTGAATGCGGCGTTGACATAGCTGACCTAGCATAAGCTCAAAAAGACCATTAACTATTATGTTTTGAGCATAAGGAGGGATGTCTCATGAAGTCGATAGATGAAATGGCTCGTGAAATACAGTCTCGCTTCAAAATCGTTGGTAGGCTAGAGGAGCTAAAGAAGGCACTAGCCGCTAAACTAGCGTCCCGCCACCTTCTAATAGAAGGGGAAGTGGGTGTTGGAAAGACGACACTGGCGGACGCAATAGCGAGATACTTTAACCAGCCAATGTTCCGAGTTGACGGCGATGAACGTTACACGGAGGCTAAATTAACAGGGTGGTTTGATCCTCCAGCAGTAATGAAGTACGGCTACACGAAGGACGCTTTTGTTCCGGGGCCCCTTACTCTCGCCATGCTTGAAGGCGGCATTCTATTCGTAAACGAAATAAACCGTTTAAGTGAGTCTACGCAGAATGTTTTCCTTCCTGTTATGGATGAAGGCAAATTGGGGATCCCGAAGATAGGCGAGATCACAGCGAAGGACGGATTCTTCATCATAGCCACGCAGAACCCTCTTGAGCATGTTGGTGTAACCGCTTTAGGTGAAGCATTAAGAGACCGTTTCTGCTGGATACGAATCGACTACCAGAGTGAAGAAGAAGAAAGAGAAATAGTGGCACTCAAATCCGGCTGCTCCAACCCTGATATAATACGGTTGGCAGTAAAAATAGTGAGAGCAACCCGCACACATGAGGATCTGCGGAGGGGGGCGTCAGTTAGAGGCGCTATCGACATTGCGCGTCTCCTATCTCACTACAACGGCACCCAGGTGACTTCGAAGGACTTGTGGGTTCAAGTTGCAGTAATGGCTCTTGGCACACGTGTCGAACTCGAGGACGGTGTCGGCAAGACGGTTGAAGAAGTCATAAGGGAAATTGTAGACGAATGCTTTGAGGATTTTCGGTAAGAGAGGAGGCCCAGCCCTCCGATGAGACTAAACGCATAAATCCCTTCTCGGCTTTCGACCTCCTCCTAGAGGAAATCTCCCTGGGCTCAGCACCTCCTTACGTTTACACAGACCTCGCAAGAAACCTTGACTATGCCTCCATAAAAAGAGCCGCCGAAATGGCGTTAAAATGTGGAAACCTTTCAGCCATCAAGGGCCTCTCAAAAGTGAACCCTGTCGCCGTCTCTGACGTCTTCTCATGTCCTGACGCAGCTCTCCTGGTTGCTAGGCGCCTATCCCGCGGCGACGTCCAAAGCCCTGTAGAACTTTACGTTCTGTTGCGTGGCAATCTTCGCTACAAGTATAGGCAAATTTTCAGAAGACTGGCGAAGATGGCGGTTCTCAAAACGTCCCTCAGGATCAGCGGGCGCGGACTTAAAGGGCCATTAAGAAGAAGGGTGCCTTATTACCCTGGATTAATGGAGTTCGATGATGAGTCGATGATTGAATCCTTTTTGGAGAAAGGATACCTCTCATACGAGGATGTAGTTGGACTGGAGTCCCGCTCGCAAGCTAAATCTAGCGTGCTTCTCTTCGACTCCAGTGGAAGCATGACCGAAGAGAAACTTTTCAACGCGGCTCTTTCGACAGCAGTCTTAGCTTATCATATGCGAAACGAGGATTACGCGGTTATAGGGTTTGGAACCCGTGCCTTCACCCTTAAAAAAATCGGTGAGAGAAAGGACATAGGTAAAGTGGTTGAGGAAATACTAGACATAATTTCTATAGGTTACTCAAATATAAGCGACGCACTCTCGGTTGGGCTAAAAGAGCTTTCCAAAGTAAAGCATAAAGGAAAACGCTGGGGAGTTCTAATAACGGACGGTGAGTGGAATGTGGGAGGAGACCCCACGCCGTTGGCAGCCAAGTTTCCAACCCTTCATGTTATAGCAACTCCAAGCAAGGGTAAAATAGCGGAACATGGCTTGAAAACATGTAAAGAGCTGGCCAGCGCGGGCAGAGGGCGCTTTATGGTTGTAAAAAACTTCTCAGAAATTCCCCGCCTACTCATAAAGCTACTTCTATCATGAACGCTGGCTGCCTCCCTTTTATTTCTCTGATGCAAACCTCCAAAACTCCTCTACCGCTGCGGACATCTTCCTTCTTTTGTCTCTAACAAGATACAGCACACGCTCGACGTCCCACCCTTCCACCTCAATGATCTTGACCAGTCCAGCGGCCTCTGCCTTCCTGGCAGCAGTCTCAGACAAAACGGTTATCCCAAGCCCCACAGACACCGCGTTTATCACCGCTTCCGTGCTGCCAGCTTCCAGTGATATCTTCACCTTGTCAAGAGGAACTCCCAGCTGCATGAAAGCTCTTTCTGCCTCAATTCTGGTTCCCGATGTTTTTCCCCTAAACACAAATGGGTAACGTAAGCAATCCTCCAATGTAACTTTCTTTTTCATCGCAAGCTCATGGTTAACTGGACATATGAAAACAAGTCTTTCTCTTCCGATAGGCGTTACCTCTATCTCCTTAGCACTCGCCTCCATAAGGCTTCCCACAGCTGCTAGGTCAGCCTCTCCCCTAAGTAGCTTCTTTAAGGCTCCACCAGTATCTAACACCTCGATCTCAAAACTGATCTTCGGATTCTTTTCTTTGAATCGAGCCACTAATTCAGGAAGAATGTGCTCCCCTGGAATAGTGCTCGCTACAAGTATTATTTTTTCCTCCCCCTCTCCCTCCATCTTTCTTAGCTCCTCCTTAATCTTCTCTACTAGTTCTAGAATCTCCTTAGCTCTCTTCAGCAGTGCTTCACCTTCCTTGGTTAACCTTACTGTTCTCCTACTCCTATCAAAAAGAGTTACACCAAAAAATTTCTCGAGCGCAGCTATGTGATTGCTTACTGTGGCTTGGGTCACTCCCAGCTCTCTAGCAGCCCTAAGGAACCCGCCCTTCTCCACAACCTCAACAAACGTTCTAAAGTACTCTATCCTCATCCGTCACCCCTCTCTTTTTCCAGTATTTCCCAATGTACCATAAAAAATTTTTGATAAATGACACATATAAGATAACGTTTTGATC
>JAHLWW010000076.1 GCA_019057715.1 Candidatus Jordarchaeum sp. JNZ_1113 | reverse complement strand
CACTTACTTTTCTTATCTCTTCTTCTGTAAGGCTTACTTCAACTCCGCCGAGAAGCGGCAACCTCTTTCCCCCTTCAAGAATTCAGCCATCGCTTCAAATATTAATCGTCCATCCTCTGTTCCCTGTGGGCTTAGAATTGCTTCGGCAGCCCTTTCCGGGTGAGGCATCAAGCCAAGAACATTCCCCTCAACATTACATATCCCTGCTATGTTGTCTAAAGACCCGTTTGGATTAGCCTCCGGAGTAACCTCCCCTCTAATATTCGAGTACTTGAAAACTATCTGCTCGTTTTCGTAAAGCTCCTTTAACCCCTTCTCATCATTGAAATACTTCCCCTCGTTATGTGCTATGGGCATCGCCAGCACCTGCCCCACTCTACCCTTCCAAGTGAAAACCGTTCTGTTACTCTCAAGCCTCAAGTGAACCCATTTACATATGAATGTAAGACTATCGTTTCTTATCAGCGCTCCAGGCAGTATTCCCGCCTCAACCAGTATTTGGAACCCATTGCATATCCCCAAAACCGGCTTTCCCTCACGAGCCATTTCTTTCACATGCTTCATGGCTGGGCTATATGCGGCTATCACTCCCGCTCTTAGGGCATCACCGTAAGAGAATCCTCCTGGAAGAACTACTGCATCATAAACGTCAGCCTTAAACTCCCTATGCCAAACTAACTCAGCGTCCAGTTTTATAATGTTACGTAACACATAAAGAGTATCTAGATCGCAGTTTGAACCCGGAAATTGCAGAACAGCGACCTTTGTCATTACCTGTCTGCCTCTCTGATGCTGCATATGTGAATTACAGGATTAAATATTCTTAAGTCGTTGCACATTCTAAACACGAGCTCTCTTGCCTTCTCCTTACTTTCTGCTTCTACCTCAATCCTGAGATATTTTCCCGTACGAACTTTTTTCACTGTTTCGAAGCCGTTACGGTGCATTAGCTCCTTCATTATTGTCTCTCCCTCAGGATCCTTTGCTGCAGGCTTATTTTCTACAATAACCTCCAACACGTATACGCCCAAATTTTTACTCCCCACCTAGACTCTAGGTTCTTCCCCAATGATTCTTCTATAACACTCTCTGTAAGTTTCCAAAACCTCACTCAGGTTTTTACCCTGACGATACACGTCCTTGTCAAGTATTCTTCCAGTTCTCTTATCCCAGAGCCTCATCGAGTCACCATTAATTTCATCGCCCACATAGATTCTTCCGTTCCTGTCTCTTCCAAATTCCAATTTAAAGTCTACAAGAGTTATTCCTTTGTCATCGAGGAACTTCGAGAGAGCTTTATTAACCGTTAGAGTCAATCTTTTTATTTCATTAACTTCCTCAATTGAGGACAAAATTCCCAACACCACCATGTGGTCTTCGTTCATCATTGGGTCATGTCGTAGGTCGTCCTTCAGGTAATACTCGACAACTGGGTGTTTAAGGCGGCTTCCTGCCTCTACCGGGTATCTTTTCGCAAAGCTTCCAGCTGCTATATTCCTGCAGACAACCTCTACTGGAAGCATCTTCAGTCGTTTAACCACCATGTATTTTGGCTCGATGAACGACACGTAATGCGTAGGAACCCCTTCTTTTGAAAGAAACTCGAACAAGAAACCGGATATTCTCGCATTTATATGCCCTTTTCCTGTTATAGTATCCTTTTTCTCTCCGTCGAGGGCAGTTATCGCGTCCTTGAACTCTAATAAAACAAGCTCTGGATTGTCCATTCTTCGTACAATTTTCGTCTTTCCTTCTCCTATTATCTCTAACTTGGAAAAGTCCTGCGGGAGCATTACCCCCACAACCGAGCGGTCTTCTCTACACGTGAGACCTTTAACATCTTTTTATAAAAAGATTTTCATTAAATTGGTTTAAATAATCATAAAAATTGAAAAATACATTTCACTCGCCAGCATCAATTTTTCACCGCCACATCTATTGAAAAATTCTTAAATGTTTACTTTCACCAGTATTTTTAGGAAAAATCAGGGGGTGTTTTTATTTGGAAGGCGGAGGGGATGCCGGGAGAGGAAATGTGGATGAGCAAGCTCTTCTTAAACTAATTAGGGGCTTCATCCTTGGAGAAGAGGACGCATTTATTGATGGGCTAAGGAAGATGAACGTTGCTGAAAATTTTTACGTTGAAACTAAGAAGCGCCTAGAAGGAGAAAAAGGAAGGAAGAAAATAGATGAAATCGCAATTATAATTTCATGTCCTAACTGCGGTTACCGGCTTATTCTTGACTCATTTGTAGAGGTAACATTTAACTCTCCTACTGGAGATTACCGTTGCCCTAACTGTGGTGTTGTAATAAAATATAATTTCGTCAAAGGAAGCATTGAAGGCTTCACGGAAGAAAAAGTGAAAGACTCGTTTCTAAGTGTTGATTTGGGTGAGCTACGTCGAAGCATCGAAAAGGAGCTTTCCTCTAATTATGGCGCGCGGGTTCTCGGTGAAACTATCTTTATGGTGGCCGCCAAGGTTGAAGTGAGCAAACTTAGGTTGCTGATTAGAGAGGTAGCTCGTAAGGTCAGTAGTGAGAGTTGGTCTGCTGAGTGGGCCTGGCGGGTTGAAGTTACTGTTGATGAAAATTGGCGTGGCGAGATTGTAGGTGTGCTTAACTTCTCATGTAAATGGATGGGCGCCCCTTCACAGACGGAAATTCGTTCCCCTCTTCGTCTTGAAAAACGGTTAACGCTTGAAGGGGAAATTGCAAGGGAAATCTCTAAACAATGCATAGAACTTGAAAATAACGCTTATGAAAAAATATCTGGTGTGCTCGATGAGGCTAAGCTTGCTGTAGAATGGGTTTACCCTGCAAGAGCAGTAATGCTCCCTACAATAAGCGCGGAAGAAGACTTTGTGTCAGAGCTTAAGAAAAAGATAAAGGAAAAGGAGGAAAAGAAAGAAGAACGCATTTAGAAAACCACTAAGCGAATAACCCTCCTGAGAACTTCTATCGCTCCTAAATAATCCTTCACTTTAATTCTTTCCTCGTCCGTGTGATCAAGCCGCGGGTCGCCGGGACCATAAGTAACAGCATCTCCGATATTTAGCCAGTTTCCATAGTAATTCACATCCCCTGTCCCCGTTTTTCTCAGCAGTTTTGCTTCCTCCTCGAAAACGTCCTTAATTGCCTTTCTAAACGCATCTATAAGCGGCGACCTTTTATTAGACTCGTATGGATCAACGGCATCTATTAATTCAAGCTGGCACTTAACTTCTTCGTCAACCGCATTAACAGCTAAATTGACCTTATCAAATATTTCCCTCCAAGTTACACCGAATGGCACCCTTATTGAGACCTCAACCTCAGCCTCGCTCAAGCCACCCTTAATAGACATTATGGAACACGATGGCGATCTTAATTTGCTTCTCCCATTCTCGGCAAGCACACTTTTTATCCTATTCCATGCATTTATTACCTCTTCAGAGGCATTACGTGCTACTGGACTAGCGGGATGACTAATTTTCGTTTCAACCTTCACTATAAAGTGAAGTCTCCCCTTATACCCTATCACTATGTTTCTAGCATTGCTCGGCTCCCCAAATATGGCGTAATCAGCCTCCAAACCTGAAGCAATAATATTCTTTATTCCTTTTGACGCGCCTTCCTCATCGACTACACCCGCGACAACAACTGTGCCTTTGAGTTTTTCTCCTACAAATTCTCTAGCAGCCATGATCATCGCAGCCAACGGACCCTTGGCGTCAACAGCTCCACGCCCAAAAACTTCATCACCTACCTTTCTTACCGGGATAAATCCCGGCACAGTATCTATATGCCCGCACAGAAAAATCACAGGTCTCCCCTCACCTATTTTGCCGATAACATTACCTACTTGATCTATGCGTGCATCAAAACCAAAATCTTGCATCTTTCTAAAGAGGAACTTCGAAGCCTCGTTTTCTTTTCCTGTTGGACTATAAGTATTAAGGAATTCGGTGAGGAAGTCGAGAGGATCCAACTAAACCACCAATACCTCAGAAAGAACCTGGACAACTCTCTCAATTTGTTCTCTTTCTATCACCAATGGAGGCAGCAGTCTTATGGTGTTAAGGCCGGATGTTAAAAGAAGAACTCCTCTCTCCATAGCACTCAGGACGTACTCCTTACATTTTAAGCGTAACTCCACACCTATCATTAACCCTAACCCTCGAACCTCTCTAATCAACTTTGATTGTTCCTTAATAGTGTTTATTCCCTCCTTAAGAAGTTCGCCTAGCTCCCTTGCCCTTTCAGGAAGCTTCTCCTCAACTATGACGTCTATCGTTGCGCTCGCGGCAGCACAAGCGAGAGGGTTTCCCCCAAAGGTCGAACCATGCTCTGTCTCTTGTAACGACAGCATGACATCGTCTCTTGCCAAAGTAGCTCCCATGGGTATTCCTCCTGCTATTGCCTTTGCAACAGCCATTATGTCCGGTGTAACATTCCAGTGCATGCAAGCAAACATTTTGCCTGTCCTGCCAAACCCAGTCTGAACTTCATCTAGTATTAAGAGAACATTTTTCTCATCACATATCTCTCTCAACTCTTTAAGGTAGCCTTCAGGCGCTACGTATACTCCTCCCTCTCCCTGTACTGGCTCAACAATGACTGCTGCTGTATCCTCGTTTATAGCTTTCCTGACTGCTTCGGCATCGCCGAATGGGACATGAGAGAATCCGGGAACTAGCGGCTCAAAAGGTTGCCTATATTTCGCCTCCCACGTGGCTGAGAGTGCACCCATAGTTCTCCCATGAAACCCTTTCACAGTAGCAATTATTCCTTTCTTGCCAGTGTACTTTCTTGCAAGCTTAATGGCGCACTCAACAGCTTCAGCTCCACTATTAGAAAGGAAAACTCTACTCAGCCCCTTGGGAGCCACACTAACCAGTTTTTCGAGTAGCTCCGCTCTTGCATCATTGTAGAACGTTCCGGGACATGTTATAAGTTGCTCCGCTTGTCTCTTTATTGCGTCAACTACTTTTTGATGGCAGTGGCCTATCACGCAAATACCATGTCCACCAACACAGTCTATGTATTCGCGTCCATTCACGTCCCAAACAACTGCTCCCTTACCCCGCACTATTACTAGTGGCCTTTTAGAATAGGTTTTCGCTGCGTACTTCTCCTCGAGCTCTATTACTCTCTCTCTGCTCATCCTCATTGTTTGATCACCGTGCACTCTTCCTCTCTTAATGCTTCAGTTATAGGTTGGGGTCGCAAACCAGAAGCTATAATTGCTTTTCCCACACCAGCCCTTAACGCTTCTAGGGCAGCAAAGACTTTTCGCCTCATTCCTCCCTCAATTCTCTCTATAAGCTTCTCCGCCTCCTCCGCACTTAAATTTCTGAGAACCTTTCCTTCCTCCAAAACTCCGGCTACATCCGTTAAAAATATGATTACGTCACTTTTAATCGCGCCAGCTAAACTTGCAGCGGCCCTGTCCCCATCAATATTCAGGAATTCTCCTTTCTCTCCTATCGCGACAGACCCTATAATCGGGACATATCCTGCCTCAACCAAGCTATTCACTAGTTGCGCGTTGACCTCAACAACTCTTCCCGTGTAATCTCCGTCTACTATGAGCACTTTTCCTCCCTCTTTAATCTTTATCTTTTCCTTTCTTTCAGCTTTGAATATTTTTCCATCTATTCCTGAGAGCCCCACACCCGAAATTCCTTCTCTAAACAATGCCGCTACAATCTGCTTGTTAAGTAGTCCTCCTATAACCATGGTGTATATCTCTGCAGTTTCCTTATCCGTGTATCTGCTTCTAAATCCACTAACTGAGGTGACAAACCTCTGTTCCTTCCCCATTTTCTCTGCAATCTCTGTAACCATTTTCGCGCCGCCGTGAACTAGGACTAGTTTTTCTCCTCTCTCAATTAAAGCCTTAACATCTTGAGCTATTGGTCTCGGGTCTTGGTCTAGTATACTTCCTCCTATTTTTACTACTATTTTCAACGCTCATCCCTCTTACGGGAAAAGTCCTGGGATTTTTAGTCCAAGTGTTTCATCCCATCCTTCCATTATGTTCATGCACTGGACAGCTTGTCCTGATGCTCCCTTAACGAGGTTGTCAATCGCCGATAAAACGACGAGTCTCGAGTTGTCTTCATCTAGTTCAAATCCAACATCGCAAAAGTTTGAACCGATCACTGCTTTCGGGTCTGGAAGCCTATAGACGCCTATTCTTTGTTTGACGATTCTTACAAATGGCGCGTCGCCATAAAAGTTTCTGAAGGCCTTCCAAACTTCTTTCTCGTCTACGCTTTCCTCAAGGAAAAAGTGCAACGTGGAAAGGATTCCTCTAACAATGTCGACTGCGTGGGCTGAGAGAGCTATTTTGACTTTCCGACCAACTAGGCCTGAAAGCTCTTGTTCTATTTCAGCAGTATGTCTGTGCCCAACTACTTTGTATGGTCTCACTACGCCTGTTCTTTCTGGGTGATGCGTCGACTCGTCGGCTTCGCGTCCAGCCGCTGATGAGCCAATCTTAGCGTCGACGACTATTTTTTCATAATCCACCTTAAACGAAGAAACGACTGGTGCAGCTCCTATTATTGCGCTCGTAGCCATACATCCTGGACATGCAACAAATCGAGCTTCCCTCAACTCTTTCCTATGAAGTTCAGGTAGACCATAAACCGCTTTTCCAAGAAGTTCCGGTCTCTTATGTGGCCCATAGTACCTTTTGAATTCTTCTTCGTTTTTTAACCTGAAATCGGCGCTCAAGTCTATAACTTTTAACCCTACTTCTAGTAGCTGTGGTGTGACGTCCATAGATGCCCCATGCGGAACCGCCATGAAAACACAATCGCACTTCTCCGAAGCCTTCGAAACATTAAACTCTTCGAACTTGAGGTCTAAGAGTCCTCTTAAGTTAGGATGGATAACCCCAACAGGTTTTCCAGCGTGTTGCCTCGAGGTTATGTAGGTTACCTCAACTTTCGGGTGCATACAGAGCAACCGAAGTAGCTCGCCGCCAGTATATCCCCTAGCACCTACTACTCCGACTCTCATTTAACCCTCTCCAGAACATAATCTATAATTAAGCCCGGGACATCTATCCCCGTTACAGGAACCGTGGTGTGAAACTCCACGGTGTGATTTACTTCGTTAACCATCATTCCCTTATCCCCGATAAGTATGTCTACTCCGTAAACTCCATCGCCTCCAACTGCCTCTGCCGCCCTCAAACTTAAGTTTTCTATTTCTGGAGTTATCTGGCATGCCTCAGCTCGTCCCCCAAGCGCCGTGTTCGTTCTCAGCTCGTCTTTAACCGCGATCCTGTATATTGCAGCTACAACTCGGTCTCCCACAACAAAGCTTCTTATGTCCTTTTTACCTATTTTTTCTACGTATTCTTGAAGATAGAAGGTTTGGTACAATGCACCCATGAATGTTCTTTCTTCCATAATAGATCTCGCCGTCTGTCGATCCCTTAACAAAGCGACGAATCTCCCCCAGCTTCCTATAACTGGCTTGATTACTGCAGGATACCCTAATTGCTCCAGTGCTTCCAATCCTGATTCTATATCAAAAGCTATCAATGTGCGTGGCGTTGGTATGCCTGCCTTGGCTAATGCCAAAGTCGTGAGGAGCTTATCCGCACAGATCCTAGACGATTCAAACGAGTTTATCACCGTGCAGCCTTTCTCCTCTAAGATCTTTGAGATGTAAAGCCCCTTGAGCGTACTTACACTCCGTTGAAGGTAAATGTCTGCCTCAGGTATGTTATCTTTGCCTCCCGTTATGTCCAGAAAGATGTTTTTTTGGTCTATGATCAGTGGCTTAGCGCCCCGTCTTCTTACTGCTTTAATTAATTCTTTTTCGTCCCAGCGAACCCTGTCACATATTAGCCCTACCGTAACCAAACTTACTCTCCCCAATCTTCTCCTGAAATTTCAACAACTGAAAACTTAATCTTATTTCCTTTTATCTCAACGACCTCTAACTCAGCGCCACACTCAGGGCACTCTGTGACCTCTCTTATAACAGGATCATTTATCTCTATTTCTGCATCACACTCAGGGCAATTTCCTTTAGCCAAATCCAGCACCTCCTAAAATGAAGCCACCAATTTCATTTTAACGTTTTTGCCGTCGTATCGACGAAGGAATCAGACACGAGTCTAAATTCATTCTGTTTATAAATATTTTCTCCATCACTCTGTTATTTCCCCTCCGCCGGGTGGAAGTACGCTCTGGAACTCGTCTAATGGAATTCTTAAAATTATCTCGGCTAACTCTTGAGGTGCTTTCCTAGCCAGAATGCTTCTTATTGCCTCTGCAAGTTTACTTGAAGGTAATTCTCCCGGTTTGATTTTAACGTAAATAGACGTTTTTTTAGAAACGGCTGATGGGGCTCCCGCTATTACCTTTATCTCGTTTCCCTCACTAACTACTCCAACAGCTAATTCCAGTGGTACATTACGGAAATAGTTTCTCTTACCTCTAATAATTAGTCCTCCCTTAGGTAAGTACTCACCTGACGGAGGAGTCTCAGAGACCTGGTCTGGATGAACCCAGTATGCGTCCACCTGAAGCAACCGTTCCTTCCATGCCCTTGAATATGAGACGGCAAACTGTGCAGCTTCCTTAAGTGTGCTCTCGGGGCACGTTTTCCCCTCCGTCTTAACTATAACTACAGGTGCTCCATGCACTTCGGCGTGAAAGAAAATATCATTCACCTCCATCCTTTTGTACAAAGTGATGTTGCTTTTAGCATCCTTCCCTCCAAGAACTAGGAACCCGTCTGATGATATCATCCACCGATAAGCTTCATACCACTTCTTTTTTCTCTTGAGTCTAAGCTTAAACTGTACTTCCTCCTTTTTTTCTTTCACCTCCTCCATTTTCCTTAGCGTCTCCTCCATGGCTTTCTTGATTCTCTCAGCTTTGATTGCAGCCTTCTTGGCCTTTTCATAAAAACTGTTGGCGTTCTCGGTAGCTGACAATTTAACGTCAAGTGG